>NZ_JANFAK020000048.1 GCF_024721315.2 Streptomyces sp. Isolate_45 | reverse complement strand
AATTTGTTTAAAAAATTTTACCCACCACGACGCTCTTCCGATCTCGACCGGCCGGGCCGCGGACGAGGACCGGCCGGGGCGATCGCCGCCCGCCCCGCCACCGGCTTCCGGGCGGGGGCCACGAGGCCCCCTCGGGGGTGCGAGCATGACCCGTATGCCTACTCATCTCATCACCGGTGCCGGCTCCGGCATCGGCGCCGCCGTCGCGGCCCGCCTCCACGCCCGCGGCGACGACCTGGTACTCCTCGCCCGTGACGCCGGTCGGGCCCGGCAGCTCGTCGAGCTCTACCCCGGCGCGCGGACCCTCGTGGGCGACCTGGCCGATCCCGACCGCCTGTCATGGGCCTTCTCCAAGCAGCCGGTACCGGAGCGCATCGACTCCCTCCTGCACATCGCGGGCATCGTCGACCTCGGCCCCGTCGGAGAGCTCCGCCCCAAGACCTGGCACCAGCAGCTCAACGTCAACCTGATCGCCCCCGCCGAGGTCACCCGGCTGCTGCTGCCCACCCTGCGCGCCTCCAAGGCCACCGTCGTCTTCGTGAACTCCGGCGCCGGCCTGACCGCCCACGCCGACTGGAGCGCGTACGCGGCCTCCAAGCACGGCCTCAAGGCACTCGCCGACTCCCTGCGCGCCGAGGAGAAGGAGCACGGCATCCGCGTCACCTCCGTCTACCCCGGACGCACCGCGAGCCCCATGCAGGCCAAGGTGCACTCCCAGGAGGGCAAGGAGTACGACCCCGCCGCCTGGATCGACCCCGAGTCCGTGGCCACCACCATCGTCATGGCCGTCGACCTGCCCCGCGACGCCGAGGTGAACGACCTGTCCGTCAGGCCCGGCCGATGACCGCGAGCGCCACCGGCGTCGGCTCGCTGCCCGGCGGCGACGCCCGCGAGGCCGCCAAGACCGTCACCGGTTCCTTCGAGGAGTTCCCGTACCTCGCCGAGCTGCCCGCCCGCGGGCCCGGCGCGGACATGATCGGCCGTTCCCTCGGCCTGCTCGTCGACCTGTACGCCCACGTCGAGCCGAGCGGCTGGCGCATCAGCGACCGCCCGGGCCGAGACACCCGCCGCGCCCGTTCCTGGCTCGGCGAGGACCTGGACGCCCTGGAGGAGTTCACCCAGGGCTACCGGGGGAAGCTCAAGGTCCAGGCCGTCGGACCGTGGACGCTCGCCGCCGCCCTCGAACTGCACGGCGGCGAGGCCGTGCTCCAGGACGCCGGCGCCTGCCGGGACCTGGCCGCCTCCCTCGCCGAGGGCCTGCGCGAGCACCTGGCCGACGTCCGCAAGCGCATCCCCGGCGCCGAGGTCGTCCTCCAGTACGACGAGCCCTCGCTCACCGCCGTCCTCCTCGGCCGGGTCCGCTCGGCCAGCGGCTACCGCACCTACCGGGCCGTCGACCGGCAGGTCGTCGAAGGCACCCTGCGCGACCTCTTCGGCGTCCACGACGGGGAGGTCGTCGTCCACTCCTGCGCCCCCGAGGTCCCCTTCGGACTGTTGCGGCGGGCCGGGGCCGCGGGCGTCTCGTTCGATTTCTCCCTGCTCACCGAGCGCGAGGACGACGCCCTCGGGGAAGCCGTCGAGGGCGGTCTGAAACTCTTCGCCGGAGTGGTGCCGGGCACCGACGCCGCGTTGTCGGACCCGGGCGGTAGCGTCATGGGTGTCAGGAAGCTTTGGCGCAGGCTGGGACTGGCCCCGGGGACTCTCGCCGAGTCCGTCGTGGTCACCCCGTCGTGCGGACTGGCGGGCGCGTCGCCCGCCTACGCCCGCGCGGTGCAGGCCCATTGCGTCAGGGCGGCGAGGTCGCTCGCCGATAACCCTGAGTGACGGTCGAGACGGGCCACGGGAGGACACGGCATGGCAGCCGAACAGCAGGACACGGCAGTACCGACGGCGGTGCGTGAGCAGCACGCGCTGCTGGCCGAGCAGGTCGAGGAGCACCGCTTCCGGTACTACGTGAACGACCAGCCGGTCGTCAGCGACGCCGAGTTCGACAAGCTGCTGCGCTCGCTGGAGGCGCTGGAGGAGCAGTACCCGGAGCTCCGTACGCCCGACTCGCCCACCCAGAAGGTGGCCGGGGCGTACGCGACGGACTTCGCCTCCGTCGAGCACCGGGAGCGGATGCTCTCCCTCGACAACGCCTTCGACGACGAGGAACTGGCGGCCTGGGCCGAGCGCGTGGCCCGGGACGCCAACACCTCCGACTACCACTACCTGTGCGAGTTGAAGGTGGACGGCCTCGCCGTCAACCTCACCTACGAGAACGGCCGCCTCACCCGCGCGGCCACCCGCGGCGACGGCCGCACCGGTGAGGACATCACGCCCAACGTCCGCACCATCGCCGAGATCCCGGACCGCCTGAAGGGCGACCGGATCCCGGCCCTCGTCGAGATCCGCGGCGAGGTCTTCTTCCCGATGGAGAAGTTCGAGGAGCTCAACGCGCGGCTCGTCGAGGCGGAGGGCAAGCCCTTCGCCAACCCGCGCAACGCGGCGGCCGGATCGCTGCGACAGAAGGACCCCAAGGTCACCGCCGGCCGGCCGCTGCACATGGTCGTGCACGGCATCGGCGCCCGCGAGGGATTCGACATCGAGCGCCAGTCACAGGCGTACGAGCTGCTGCGCGAGTGGGGGCTGCCCACCGCCCAGCACAACGCGGTGGTCTCCACGCTCGCCGAGGTGCGCGAGTTCATCACCCGCTTCGGTGAGAACCGGCACTCGGTGGAGCACGAGATCGACGGCGTCGTCGTCAAGCTCAACGAGATCGCCCTCCAGGGTCGGCTCGGCTCCACCGCCCGCGCCCCGCGCTGGGCCATCGCCTGGAAGTACGCGCCCGAAGAGGTCAACACGAAGCTGATCGACATCAAGGTCGGTGTCGGGCGCACCGGGCGCGTGACCCCGTACGCCCAGGTCGAGCCGGTCACGGTGGCGGGCTCCGAGGTCGAGTTCGCGACCCTGCACAACCAGGAGGTCGTCAAGGCCAAGGGCGTCCTCATCGGCGACACCGTCGTGCTGCGCAAGGCGGGCGACGTCATCCCCGAGATCCTCGGCCCGGTGGTGGACCTGCGCGACGGCAGCGAGCGGGAGTTCGTCATGCCGGCCGAGTGTCCCGAGTGCGGGACGCCGTTGCGGCCGATGAAGGAAGGGGACATCGACGTCCGATGCCCCAACGGCCAGACCTGCCCGGCCCAACTGCGCGAGCGGATCTACTACCTCGCCGGCAGACAGAGCCTGGACATCGAGAACTTCGGCATCGTCGCGGCCGCCGCGCTGACCGGCCCGCTGGAGCCGGCCACGCCCCCGCTGCTGGACGAGGGCGACCTGTTCGGCCTCACCATCGAACAGCTGCTGCCCATCAAGGCGTACGTCCTCGACGCGGACAGCGGACTGCCCAAGAGGGACCCGAAGACCGGCGAGGAGAAGATCGTCACGGTCTTCGCCAACCAGAAGGGCGAGCCGAAGAAGAACGCCCTGGCCATGCTGGAGAACATCGCGGCCGCCAAGGAGCGCCCGCTCGCCCGCATCATCAACGGCCTGTCGATCCGGCACGTCGGCCCGGTCGCCGCGGAGGCCCTCGCCCGCGAGTTCCGTTCCATCGAGCGCATCGAGCAGGCCTCCGAGGAGGAACTGACGGCCACCGAGGGCGTCGGAGCGATCATCGCCGCCTCCCTCAAGGAATGGTTCGCCGTCGACTGGCACCAGGAGATCCTCCGCAAGTGGCGGGAGGCCGGGGTGCGGATGGAGGAGGAAGGTTCCGCCGAGGACCAGGGCCCGCGTCCGCTGGAAGGACTGACCGTCGTCGTCACCGGCACCCTCGTGGGCCACACCCGCGACGGCGCCAAGGAGGCCCTGCAGAGCCGGGGCGCCAAGGTCACCGGATCGGTGTCGAAGAAGACCTCCTTCGTCGTCGTCGGGGACAACCCCGGATCGAAGTACGACAAGGCAGTGCAACTGAAACTGGCCATCCTGGACGACGCCGGTTTCGAGGTCCTGCTCGAACAGGGGCCCGACGCGGCGCGCGAGGCCGCGCTCCCCCTGGACGACGGGACCGCGGCGGAGTAGTAACCCACACGGGAGCCGCCGCGGGGGAGCGGCGGCGGCGAACGGATGCGTGGCGTGCGGCCGTACGGGCGGGCGCACGCCCGGCGCGGCACCCGGTGGTAAACGGCCGGTACAGGCCTGGTCGTGGCGTGGTGGGCTATCGGATCATCGGACGGGCGACGGGGGGGCCTGGTCCGAACTCACCCGTTCGGCGGATACCGTACTGATGAGGATGGCTGGGTCGCATTCGGGCAACCACTGCCGACCGCTGCCCCTGGATGCCTCTCGCGTCCTACTGTTGTGGGGTGCGCCTGTCGTGCACGGCTGCCTGGATGCGCTTCCAGCCGTGATGGCATGACATCGGGGCCATCGCGTGACATCGGCATCGCCGGCTGTGAGAGGGACGGGCATGAAACCCACCGAAAGCGCCGACCCGTCACCTGAGTTCGGCGGGGAACCCCCGCCCGTGCGGACGGGCCGGCTCGGTGTCCTGGGTGCCAGGACACCGGAGACCCGTCCCCTCGACACCGGTGCGGGCGGCGGAACCCGGGGGCAACGGCGCACCGTACTGCCCCTGGTCGTCATCGGTATGGCCGCGGTGGTCCTCGCCGCCGGCATCGTCTCCACGCTGACCCACCGTCAAGCCCTGTTCCCCGGCGGCCGCGTGGGTTGGGCGCTGGCCCTCCTCACCGGAATCATCGTCGGCCACCTCGTCGCCCTCGGCCGGGACCGCTGGTGGGGCGGCACCGGCTCGGGCGCCGCCCTCACGCTCGGCGTGCTCCTCCTCTACGGCTGGGTCCCCGCCGGACTCGTCTCGCTGGCCGTGGTCACCCTGGTCGGCGCCGCGCGCCGGCACCGCTGGCGCCAGGGGCTGCTGCACGGCTGCGTCGACATCCTCGGCATCGGCGCTGGGGCGCTCGTCCTGGCCGCCTTCGACGACGCGCCCGACGTCGAGGACCCCTGG
Source organism: Streptomyces sp. Isolate_45 (assembly GCF_024721315.2). Lineage (GTDB taxonomy): Bacteria > Actinomycetota > Actinomycetes > Streptomycetales > Streptomycetaceae > Streptomyces. The sequence continues at coordinate 47,750 of NZ_JANFAK020000048.1, read as the reverse complement.
CTGCCCGGCACCTGGGGCCTCGCCGACGTCCCCGAGGTCGTCCTCGTCGCCGTCTCCTACCTCGCGGTCACCCGGCTCCTGCTCTGGTGCGCGCTCACCCCGCGCGGCGGCGGGCTGCCCACCGTCGCGCGCACCGCCCTGCTCCGACAGGCCCTGGTCGCCGCGGCCCTCCTCGGCATCGCCCCGCTGATCTGCGTCGTCGCCGTCAGCCAGCCGGTGCTGCTGCCCCTGTTCGCCGTACCGCTCATCGCCCTCGACTCCACCCTGTGGATCGCCCGCGCCCGGGCCGAGGAACAGCTGCGCGACCCGCTGACCGGACTGCCGAACCGCCAGTGGCTCCTGGAACGCGCCTGGTCGGCCCTCGACGAGGCTGAACGTTTGGGCACCCGGTCCGCCCTCGTGCTGATCGACCTGGACCGCTTCCGCGCGGTCAACGACACCCTCGGCCACCTGGCCGGGGACCGGCTGCTGCTCCAGATCGCCGACCGGCTGCGCCAGGCCCTGCCCCAGGACGCGGAAGTGGCCCGGCTCGGCGGCGACGAGTTCGCCGTACTGCTGCCCGTCGCCGACTCCACCACCAGCGCCCAGCGGGTCGCCCGCCACCTCGTCGCCGAACTCAGCTCCCCGCTCGACCTCGACGGCCTCACCCTCGTCCTGGAGGCCAGCGCCGGACTCGCCGTCTTCCCCGACCACGCCCTGGACGCGGAGGGACTGCTGCGCCGGGCCGACGTCGCCATGTACCAGGCGAAGCGCGACCGCACCGGGGTCGAGGTCTACGAATCCAAGCGCGACAGCAACACCCCGGACCGCCTGGGGCTCCTCGGCGACCTGCGGCGCGCCCTGGACGCCGGCGAGGTCGAACTCCACTACCAGCCGAAGGTCCGCTTCGACGGGCAGGTCGCCGGCCTGGAGGCCCTCGTCCGCTGGGTGCACCCGGAACGGGGACGGGTCCCCCCGGACGAGTTCATCGCGATCGCCGAGACCTCCGGACTCATGCCCCACCTCACCGAGTACGTCCTGGAGACGGCCCTCGCCCAGGTCGCGCGCTGGCGCGCCCAGGGCCTCAAGGTGCCCGTCGCCGTCAACGTGTCGCCGCGCGACGTCCACACCCCGGGCTTCGCCGGGGCCGTCGCCGCCCGCCTCGCCCGACACGGCGTCCCGGCGAGCGGCCTCCAACTGGAGATAACGGAACACGTCCTGCTGGAGGACCCCCAGCGGGCCGCCGACACCATGGCCGGGCTCACCGGGCACGGCGTGAAGATGTCCCTGGACGACTTCGGCACCGGCTACTCCTCCCTGGTGCACCTGCGCCGCCTCCCCGTCAGCGAGCTGAAGATCGACCGCTCCTTCGTCGCCCGGCTCGCCGTGGACGCCCAGGACGCGGAGATCGTCCGCTGCACCGTCGACCTGGCGCACTCCCTGGGCCTGCTCGTCGTCGCCGAGGGCGTCGAGGACGACGAGACCTGGGAGCGGCTGCGCGACCTCGGCTGCGACGCCGTGCAGGGCTGGCTCGTGGCCGCCGCGATGCCACCGCAGGAGGCCACCGCGTGGCTGCTGGCCCGCGGCGAACGCGGCTGGCGCCGCCCGGCGGACATCAACGCCGAGCTCGCCGCCGCCGCGGCCGCCGCGGAGCCGCAGTCCTCGTGACCAGGTGACGGGACCGGCGAGGTGACCATGTGAGTCGATGCCGGGCAGCGCCGCCCTCTAGGATTGGGCCCTACGCCCAGAACTCCAACCCCAGAGGATCGCCGCATGCCTGGCATTACGCGCGAGGAGGTCGTTCACCTCGCTCGGCTGGCACGTCTTGAGCTGGCCAGCGATGAGCTGGACCACTTCGCCGGACAGCTCGACGACATCATCGGCGCGGTCGCCCGCGTTTCCGAGGTAGCCGACCAAGACGTACCGCCGACCTCCCACCCGCTGCCGCTGACGAACGTCATGCGCGCGGACGAGGTCCGCCCGTCGCTCACCCCCGAGCAGGCGCTTTCCGGCGCTCCCGCCCAGGAGCAGCAGCGTTTCAAGGTGCCGCAGATCCTGGGGGAGGACTAATCACCATGACCACCGAAAACATCCTGAGCATCATCAAGCTCACCGCCGCCGAGACCGCCGCGAAGATCGCCTCCGGCGAACTCACGGCCGTCGAGGTCACCGAGGCCCACCTGGCCCGCATCGAGGCGACCGACGAGAAGGTCCACGCCTTCCTGCACGTCGACCGCGAGGGCGCCCTCGCCCAGGCGCGTGCCGTCGACGCCAAGCGCGAGGCGGGCGAGGAGCTCGGCCCGCTGGCCGGCGTACCGCTCGCCCTCAAGGACATCTTCACCACCATCGGGGTTCCGACCACCGTCGGTTCGAAGATCCTCGAAGGCTGGATCCCGCCCTACGACGCCACCCTGACGCGCAAGCTGAAGGAAGCCGACGTCGTGATCCTCGGCAAGACCAACATGGACGAGTTCGCCATGGGGTCCTCCACCGAGAACAGCGCCTACGGCCCCACCGGCAACCCGTGGGACCTCACCCGCATCCCCGGCGGCTCCGGCGGCGGCTCCGCGGCCGCGCTGGCCGCCTTCCAGGCCCCGCTCGCCATCGGCACGGACACCGGCGGTTCCATCCGCCAGCCCGCCGCCGTCACCGGCACCGTCGGCGTGAAGCCCACGTACGGCGGCGTCTCCCGCTACGGCATGGTGGCGTTCTCCTCGTCCCTCGACCAGGGCGGTCCCTGCGCCCGTACGGTCCTGGACGCGGCCCTGCTGCACGAGGTCATCGCCGGGCACGACCCGCTCGACTCCACCTCCATTGACGCGCCGGTCCCGCCGGTCGTCGAGGCGGCCCGCAACGGCTCCGTCGCCGGCATGCGCGTCGGTGTCGTCAAGCAGTTCTCCGGCGAGGGCTACCAGGCCGGCGTCGTCCAGCGCTTCAACGAGTCCGTCGCGCTCCTCAAGGAGCTCGGCGCCGAGATCGTCGAGCTGGACTGCCCCTCCTTCGACCTCGCGATGGCCGCGTACTACCTGATCGCGCCGTCCGAGTGCTCCTCGAACCTGGCCCGCTTCGACGCCATGCGCTACGGCCTGCGCGTCGGCGACGACGGTACGAAGTCCGCCGAGGACGTCACCGCGCTGACCCGCGAGGCCGGCTTCGGCGACGAGGTCAAGCGCCGCATCATCCTCGGCACGTACGCGCTCAGCTCCGGCTACTACGACGCGTACTACGGTTCGGCCCAGAAGGTCCGCACGCTCATCACGAAGGACTTCGAGAAGTCCTTCGAGCAGGTCGACGTGATCGTCTCCCCGACGACCCCGACCACCGCCTTCCCCATCGGCGAGCGCACCGACGACCCCCTCGCGATGTACCTCGCGGACCTGTGCACCATCCCGACCAACCTGGCCGGCAACTCCGCCATGTCGCTGCCCTGCGGCCTGGCCCCGGAGGACGGTCTCCCGGTCGGGCTCCAGATCATCGCCCCGGCGATGAAGGACGACCGGCTGTACAAGGTCGGTGCCGCCGTCGAGGCCGCCTTCATCGAGCGCTGGGGTCACCCGTTGCTTGAGGAGGCACCGTCGCTGTGAGCACCAGTGCACTGTCCAAGGCCAAGGGCTTCAAGAAGTCCAAGACCGGCACCTACCTGTCGATCGGCACCACGGCATTCGGCGCCCTGAGCGTGTTGAAGCAGGTCAAGAAGGCCCGCGTCGAGCACGACACGCTGAAGCTGATCGACGCCGCCGTGTCCGCCGCCGCCATCGTCACCGGCCTCGCGATCCTGTACCGCGAGCTGAAGCGCCTGGGCGACGACGACGTCCTGCTGGGCTGAGAGGGAAAGTTTCACCGTGACCACCTTCACCGAACTCCTGTCGTACGAGGACGCTCTCGCCTCGTTCGACCCCGTCATGGGTCTTGAGGTCCATGTCGAGCTCGGCACCAGGACCAAGATGTTCTGCGGCTGTTCGACCGAGCTGGGCGCCGAGCCCAACTCGCAGACCTGCCCGGTCTGCCTCGGTCTGCCCGGCGCGCTCCCGGTCGTCAACGAGATCGGCATCGAGTCCGCCATCAAGATCGGTCTCGCGCTGAACTGCGAGATCGCCGAGTGGTGCCGCTTCGCCCGGAAGAACTACTTCTACCCGGACATGCCGAAGAACTTCCAGACCTCCCAGTACGACGAGCCGATCGCCTTCAACGGCTTCCTCGACGTACAGCTGGAGGACGGCGAGATCTTCCGCGTGGAGATCGAGCGCGCCCACATGGAGGAGGACACCGGCAAGTCGCTGCACGTCGGCGGTGCCACCGGCCGCATCCACGGCGCGTCCCACTCCCTGCTGGACTACAACCGCGCCGGCATCCCGCTCATCGAGATCGTCACCAAGCCGATCGAGGGCGCGGGCGAGCGGGCCCCCGAGGTCGCCAAGGCGTACGTCGCCGAGCTGCGCGAGGTCATCAAGGCGCTCGGCGTCTCCGAGGCCCGCATGGACAAGGGCCAGATGCGCTGCGACGTCAACCTGTCGCTGCGCCCGACCCCCGAGTCCGAGTTCGGCACCCGCTCGGAGACCAAGAACGTCAACTCCCTGCGTTCCGTCGAGCGGGCGGCCCGCTTCGAGATCCAGCGCCACGCGGCGGTGCTCTCGTCGGGCGGCTCGATCGTGCAGGAGACCCGGCACTTCCACGAGGAGGACGGCTCCACCACGGCCGGCCGCATCAAGGACAACGCCGAGGACTACCGCTACTTCCCGGAGCCGGACCTCGTGCCCGTCGCCCCGGCCCGCACCTGGGTCGAGGAACTGCGCGCCGGTCTGCCCGAGATGCCGCGCGTGCGCCGCAACCGGCTCCGCGAGGAGTGGGGCGTCAGCGAGCACGACATGCAGTCGATCCTCAACGCGGGCGCGGTGGACTCCATCGTCGCCACGATCGAGGCGGGTGCCGACTCGGCCGCCGCACGCAAGTGGTGGATGGGCGAGCTGGCGCGCAACGCCAACGAGCAGGGCGTCGTCGTCGACGAGCTGCCGATCACCCCGGCGCAGGTGGCCCGGGTCGCGGCGCTGGTCGCGGACGGCTCGCTCAACGACAAGCTGGCCCGTCAGGTCATCGAGGGCGTCCTCGCCGGCGAGGGCACCCCGGACGAGGTCGTCGACAAGCGCGGCCTGAAGGTCGTCTCCGACGAGGGCGCGCTCGGCGCGGCCGTGGACGAGGCCATCGCGGGCAACGCGGCCATCGCGGACAAGATCCGCGGCGGCAAGGTCGCCGCCGTCGGCGCCCTGGTCGGCGCGGTCATGAAGACCACCCGCGGCCAGGCCGACGCGGCACGCGTCAAGGAGCTCATCCTGGAGCGCCTGGGCGTCACCGAGGGCTGAGCCCGGCTGAGCCCACCACGGCGCCGCCGCGCCTCCCGCCGCAGCCGCGGCCGGAGCCGAGGCCGGAGCCGAGGCCGGAAGGGCCCCGCACCCCGATCAGGGGGTGCGGGGCCCTTCCGCGTCACCGGCCCGGGCCCGCCCGACCACGTCCAGGACGGCCCGCGCGACCTCCTCGGGCCGGTCCTCGTGGAGGTAGTGCCCGGCGCCGGGCACCACGGCGTGCCGGCCCGAGGTGGGCCCGGCCGCGATCCCCGCCTGGAGCCGGGTCCACCGCGTCCGCAGCCGCCGGGGCAACCCGCGCGAAGCGCTGAGCACCGTCACCGGTACGTCGGGCAGCGCACGGGTCGCCCGCAGCCGCCGGAGTTCCGCCGCGTGCCGGGCGGCCAACCCGTACTCGGCCCGTACGGTCCTGGCCCCGGGCGCCCGCCGCAGTACGAGCAGCGCCCCGGACACGGCGTCGGAGGCCCGCACCAGCGGGGGCCGGAACTCCTCGTGCGCGGGGTCCAGCAGGGCCGGCCCGGCCACCCGCTCCGGCTGCTGCCGGGCCAGGACCTGGACCAGGAGCCCGCCCCAACTGTGGCCCACCAGGACGTACGGACCCGGCCCGGCGGAGTCCAGCAGCGCGGCGAGATCCGCGACGGAGCCCGCCAGGGTGGGCCCCGGCGCGGGGGGACGCGTACCGAGGCCGGGCCTGTCGTGGGCGATCACCCGGGTCCGCGCGGTGAGTGCGGGCAGCAGCGGCGCCCAGGTCGAGGCCGCCGTGCCGGCGGCGGCGACGAGGACGACGGGCGGGGCGGTCGGACCGGGGCCGAGCGGGGGCGGGACGGGGCTCAACTTTCCTCCAGGACAGGCGGATCGGGCGCGGTGGCCGGCGAATCGGCGACCCCGGACGACCGTACGCCCGGGCTCGCGGCCGGTGGCGCGGGGGACGACGGCAAGCGCGGCGATCGGCGGGCTGGACGAAGATCCTAGATTCTGTAGCGGCCGCTACGAATATCGGCTAGCGTTCGTTGTCTAACGACCGCTACAGAAATGCGAGTTCCGGTATGAGCACCTCCGCGCCCCGCGCCGTCCACCCCCTCTACGCCCGCACCGTCCGCAAGGGCAGCGGTGGGCCCGGCCTGTTGCTGGCCCATGGCGGCGGCGGGTCGGTCGCGGACAACTTCGGGCCGATCCTGGACCGGTTGGCCGCCGCGCACACCGTGGTCGGCGTCGACTACCCCGGCACCGGCGACACCCCGCGCGCCACCGAGCCGCTCCGGCTGGACGACCTGGCCGACCAGTTGGTGGCCGCCGCCGACGCCGAGGGACTGGAACGGTTCGCCGTGCTCGGGTACTCCCTCGGCGGCAACGTGGCCGTGCGGATCGCCGCACGGTACCCGGAGCGGGTGAGCGCCCTCGTGCTGACCGCCACCTTCGCGCGGGCCGGCCGCGGGCTCGGGCCCATCGCCGGGTTGTGGTCCGAGTTGGGTCGGCGCGGCGAGGACGAACTCCTCGCGCGGCTCCTCGTGTCGCTCGCGTTCAGCGAGGAACAGCTGGAGGCGCTCGACCCGGAGCAGGTCGAGGGCGTGGCGCGGACCATGGCCGCCACGATGCCGCCCGGGAGCGGCGACCACGCCGCCCTGGTCGGAACGGCCGACCTGCGGGGTGACCTCGCGGGGCTCGACGTACCCGCCCTCGTCGTCGTCACCACCGGGGACCGGCTCGTGCCGCCCGCCCTCCAGCGGGAGCTGGCGGCGGCGCTGCCGGGCGCGCGGGTCGCGGAACTGGCCACCGGGCACCTGCCGTTCGCCGAGCGCCCGGCCGAATGGGCGACGCTCGTCCAGGAGTTCCTGGCGGCCTGAGGACGGGTCGGAGCCTGGGCGACGGCCCCTCCCGAAGGCCTGGGTTAGGCTGACCTAACCAATGGGGCGTCGGGTGAAGGGGTGGGCGGACATGGCCGCAGGCAAGGGCTGGGAGGGCGTGGTCCTCAAGCTGCTCAGGGGCAAGGACTTCACGTTCACGGTGACGGAGGTCGAGCAGGTCACCGAGCACTTCCGGCGGATCCGCCTCACCGACGGCGGGCTGCTCGCGGCCGCCGGGGAATCCCTCCACCCCACCATGTGGGTCCGGGTCTGGTTCGAGGGCGGCAGCCGACCCCACCAGCGGGCGTACACCCTCGTCGACCCCGACCCGGCCACCGGGACCTTCGCCTTCGAGTTCGCCCTGCACGACGGGCTCGCCAGCCGGTGGGCGCGCGACGCCGTGCCCGGTGACACCGTCGAAGCCACCGTGCAGGGGACCGGTTTCGCCGCGCCCGACCCGGCGCCCGAGCGGCTGCTGGTGATCGGCGACCCGGCCTCCCTGCCCGCCATCAACTCCCTGCTGGACGCCTACCCGCAGACCCCGGCCACCGTCTGGTTCGAGACGCAGCACGCCTCGGACGTCGACCTGCCGATGCGGGTCGACACCGACCGGCACGACGTCCGGCGGGTGGAGCGGGGCGGCACGGCGCTCGCCGACCGGGTCCGGGCCGAACTGCCCGAGCTGGTCGCGGACCCCGCCTCGGCCTACGTGTGGATGGCCTGCGACACCGCGACCACCCGCGCCCTGACGGCGTACCTGCGCAAGGACCTCGCCCTGCCGAAGCAGCGGGTCAACAGCCTGGGCTACTGGCGCGCCGCCTGACCGTCGGCGGCCGCCGCGGCCCGCGAACGAGCCCGAGCGGGCGCGAGCGGGCTAGCCCGGCCGGTCGTGAGCGGGCGAGCCCCGCCGGGCGCCGGCCGTCGGGCGGGAGCGGTCATGCCCCGACCGTGCCGTCCACGGCCTCGCGGAGGAAGTCCGCGTGACCGTTGTGGCGGGCGTACTCGTGGATCATGTGCAACATCACCACGCGGGCCGAGACGTCCGCCTCCCACTTCGGGACGTGGGCCGTCACGTCGAGGGACTCCAGCGAGGCCTCGACCGACCGGGAACGCTCCACCTCGGCCTCCCAGGCGGCGAAGGCCTCCGCCATCGTGGCGCCGGTCGTGTCGTAGGCGGCCTGGAAGTCGTGCCGGTCGGACCACACGTGCGCCACGTCCGCCTCGCCGCCCAGGGTGCGGCGGAACCACTGACGCTCGACCTCGGCCATGTGCCGGACCAACCCCAACAGGGACAGTGTGGACGGCGGCGAGGCCGGGCGCCGCAGCTCCGCGTCCCCGAGGCCCTCGCACTTCATCGCGAGGGTGGCCCGGTGGAAGTCGAGGTACGCCCGCAGGGTCTCGCGTTCACCCGCGGTGAGGGGCGGGCCGGTGCGCTCGACCTTCCGGACGACGGGGCCGGCCGCCGGGTCCGTGGTGCCGGTGGGGGTTCCTTCGGTGTTCGTGCTGCTCTTCATGGGGACGATCCTGCCGCCTTCCGCAGCCTTCGGGGAAGGGCTCCGAGCCACCTCAGCCCCGCCACACGTACGGGACCGTGGCCCCCAACACCGCGAAACCCAGGCGCTCCAGGATCGGCCGACTGTCGTCCGACGCGTCCACCTGAAGGTACGGAATACCCCGCTCCGCCGCCACGCGGGCGCGGTGGGCCACCAGCAGTCGGTAGATGCCCCGACCGCGCCACCGCGGGTCGGTGCCGCCTCCCCACAGCCCCGCGAAGGAGGAGCCCGGCCGCATCTCCATCCGAGCCGCGCTCACCGGCTCGTCCCCGGCCATCGCCACGACGGCCTCGACCGTCCCCGGCTCGTCGCGCAGCAGCCGCAGCAACGTCTCCCGAATGCTCGGCCGCTCGGTGCCGAAGGCCCGCCGATGGACCTCCATCATCAGGTCCACCCCCGCCCCGTCCTTCACCACCCGCAGGGTGACGCCCTCCGGCGGCTCCACCGGCAGCGCGGCGAGCGCGGCCGTCCGCGCCACCAGCAGCGTCTCCGCCGGCTCCGGTACGAAGCCCGCGGCGCGCAGCCGCTCCCCGAGGTCCGCGGGCCGGTCGTGGGAGTACCACTTCCACTCGAACTCCGTCCCCGCGCCGGTGTCGCCCCGGGCCGCGAAGAAGGCCACCTGCGCCGCGATGGCCGCGTCCGCCGTCCCCTCGTCGAGGTCCGACCACAGCACCCCGTTCCAGCCGAGACCGGGCACGGTCTGCCGGACGACCGGCCCCACCCGCTCCACCCGCGCCGCCGCCACGTCGGGCACCGCGTCCCGGCGCATCTGCGCGTCGTAGAGGGCGCGTACCGCCGACAGCTCTTCACGATCCATCACTTTGCTCATCGGGCCAGCCGACCAGCCGCCGGCGCGCTCCGGCAACTGGATTAACCTCGCCTGCGTGAACGCCCTCCCCGCGCACGAGAATCCCGCGCACCCCGAGAACCCCGCGAACGTCGACTTCGCCGTCCACACCGGCAAGGCCGGCCCCGACGCCGCCACCGACCGCGGATGGATCCTCGGCCACTTCAAGCCTCCGGGCGACCCCCGCCACAGCGAGGACGTGGAGATCAAGTGGGGCGTCCACCGCAAGGGCGAGGAGCGCGAACGTTGGGTGACCGGTGAACGGCGCACCGCCCTGCAGGTGCTGATCAGCGGCCGGTTCCGGCTGGAGTTCCCCGGCCGCAGCGTGGTCCTCGCCGAACAGGGGGACTACGTCGTGTGGGGGCGCGGCGTCGACCACTCCTGGTACGCGGAGGAGGACTCCGTCGTCCTCACCGTCCGGTGGCCCTCCGTGGCGGGCTACCGCGTCGACGTCGAGGCCGATGCCACGCCCAGTGTTCCGGCCGGGGCCCGGTCCGTTCCCCCGACCGACGTTCCGGACGGCCCCGTGAACGACTGACCAAGGTCCCGCACTTCCCCGCCGGCCTGTGACGATGCACACGAAACGGGCCAACGATCACGAAACGTTGAGATCGTGGCGTCGAGGTGTAGACCTTCCCGACGTGACGGGGCGACCCCCCGGACGGCGGCCGTCCGCACGAGTTCAAGCGTTCTTTGCGTCGGGCCGACTCCCGGTGAAGATCCGAACCACCAGGGAGCACGTCCGTTGGCAGCAATCGCACGGTGGTGCATGCGGCACCGCTTGGTCACCGTCCTGATCTGGCTGCTGGCCCTCGGCGGGACCGCCGCGGCCGCCGGCGTCACCGGCAGCGCGTTCTCCACCGACTACGAGGTCCCCGGCACCGAGTCCGCCAAGGCCCACGCCCTGCTCCGCGAGGGCTTCCAGGGACAGGGCGGGGACACCGACACCATCGTGTGGCGGACCCCGGACCACCGGACGGCGCGCAGCCCCGAAGTCGAACAGCGCATGACCCGCGCCCTGGACGCCGTCGCCGCCCTCCCCGGCGTCGGATCAGTCGCGAGCCCCTACGGGCCCGGCCCGGGCAGCGCCGCGCAGATCAGCGCCGACGCCCGCACCGCCTACGCCGTCGTCACCTTCGACCGGCCGGCCGACGCCGTACCCAAGGCGCAGGCCCGGGCCGTCGTCGACGCCGCGAGGAACGACACCACCCGGGCCGACGGCCTCCAGGTCGAACTCGGCGGCCGTGCCATCGGCCTGACCGAGGCGCCCGGCGCCCACCTCGCCGAGGTCATCGGTGTGGTCATCGCCGCCGGCGTCCTCTTCCTCGCCTTCGGCTCCCTCGCCGCGAGCCTGCTGCCCATCGCCACCGCGCTCGTCAGCGTCGGCAGCGCCTACTTCGGCATCACCCTCCTCGGGCACGCCATGCCCGTCGCCGACTTCGCCCCCATGCTCGGCACCCTCGTCGGCCTCGGCGTCGGCATCGACTACGCCCTGTTCATCGTCACCCGGCACCGCAAGGGCCTGGCCCGCGGACTCACCGTCGACGAGGCGGGCGAGAGCGCCGTCGCCACCACCGGCCGGGCCGTCGTCTTCGCCGGCGCCACCGTCTGCATCGCCCTCCTCGGCATGCTGGTGCTGCGGCTGAACTTCCTCAACGGCGTCGCGATAGCCGCCTCCCTCACCGTCGTCCTCACCGTGGCCGCGTCGGTGACCCTGCTCCCCGCGCTCCTCTCCTACATCGGCACGCGCGCCCTCTCCGGCCGCGAGCGGCGCAGGCTCGCCGCCGAGGGGCCCCGGCCGGAGCAGCCCAGCGGCTTCGCCGCCCGCTGGTCGGCCTTCGTCGAGCGGCACCCCAAACTGCTCGGGGCCGTGGCCACCGCCGTCATGGTGGCGCTGGCCCTGCCCACCTTCTGGCTGCACCTCGGCACCTCCGACCAGGGCAACAACCCGGCCGGTTCCACGACGCGCAAGGCCTACGACCTGCTCGCCGAGGGCTTCGGACCCGGCACCAACGGCCCCCTCACCCTGGTCACCCGCCTCGACGGCCCCGGCGACCGGATCGCCGTGGACCGGATCGCCGAAGCGGTACGGGACACCCCCGGAGTGGCCTCCGTGAGCCCGGCGGTCCTCAACCGGGGCGGTGACACCGCCGTCCTGAGCGTCGTACCGGACTTCGCGCCACAGGCCCGGGCCACGAGCGACCTCGTCGACACCCTCCGCCGGGACGTCATCCCGCGCGCCTCCCACGGCAGCTCGGCGCAGACCCACGTCGGTGGGGTGACGGCCGGCTACGACGACTTCGCCGAAGTGATCGTCGGGAAGCTGCCCCTGTTCGTCGCCGTGGTGATCGCCCTCGGCTGCGTGCTCCTGCTGCTGGCCTTCCGGTCCGTGGGCATCCCGCTCAAGGCGGCCGCCATGAACGTCGCGGCCGTCGCCTCCTCCTTCGGCGTGGTCGTCGTGATCTTCCAATGGGGTTGGGGGAGCGAGCTGCTGGGTCTGGGGAGCGCGGGGCCCATCGAACCCTTCCTCCCGGTGATCATGGTGTCGGTGCTCTTCGGGCTCTCCATGGACTACCAGGTCTTCCTCGTCAGCCGGATGTACGAGGAGTGGCTCGAAACCGGCGACAACAAGCGGGCCGTGCGGATCGGGCTGGCGGAGACCAGCCGGGTCATCAACTCGGCGGCCGTCATCATGATCGCCGTGTTCCTGGCCTTCGTCCTGAGCGGCGACCGGATCATCGCGATGTTCGGCATCGCCCTCGCGGCCGCCGTCGCCCTCGACGCGTTCGTCCTGCGCACCCTTCTCGTACCGGCCCTCATGCACATGCTCGGCGGAGCCAACTGGTGGCTGCCCGGCTGGCTCGACCGCCGGCTGCCCCGCATCAGCATCGAACCGCCGGAGCACCGCACGCGCGCGACCCTGCCCGCGCAGCGCCCGGACCCGGACCACGCGGACCCGGACCCGGACCACGCGGAACCGGCCGTTCTGTCCCGCTGATCGGTCCCGCGTCGAGGCCGCCGCGCACACCGCCCTGCCCACGGGATCCGGGCCGCCCACCCCCGCCCCCCGGCCCGCCTGCCGGGCTCCGACGCCCGCGGGGGGTGACCGTGAGGGCCGAGGCGCGGACCACGGGCCGCGCGCTCCCCGGCCGCGGACGGGCCGCAGCCGGCAACGCCGACCCCCTCCGGACCACCCCGTCGCGGGCCCCGGGCCCGGGACCTGCGGACCTTCCGGGCGGACACCGCCCCGGCCTCTCAGAAACCTCTCAGAAAGGCCGCCTACGGTGCGCGGCATGGACATCAAGAAGACCCCCGCCCCGACCGCCCCCGAGGCGGCCGCGGACGCCGTCGCGGACACGGCTGCCGGTACCCCCGCCGCCCCCGCCGACACCACCGTCGAAGGCACCCCGGCCGCCGGCGCCCCCGCCGACGCGGACGCGTCCGACGACGAGGCCTTCGAGCACGCCGAGGATTCCGCGTACGACGACGATGACGAGGCCTCCGCGCCGCAGGAGCACGCCGGTGTCGGCTCCGCGGCCTCCGCGATCGTCGCCGCGGGCCTCGGGCTGGTCGCCCTCAGCGGTAGCTGGGTCTCCCGCGTGATCGCCGAACGCCAGACGCTGATCGGCCAGATCGAGTCGGCCAACGCGGCCACCGCCAAGGAGAAGATCGCCGCCCTGTACGGCGACGCCTGGCACATGACCGCCCTGGTCAACGGTGTCCTGTCCACCCTCGCCCTCCTCATCGCCGTGTTCGTCCTGGCCCGGCCCGCCTTCGGCGCCCCCGGCCGCGTCCTGCCCGTCTGGATCCGGTCCGTGTCCTGGGCCGCCGTCGCCCTGGGGCTCCTCGGCGTCCTGCTCTTCGGCCTCATGTACTTCGACGTGCTCGTCCCCATGCCGACGGCCGCCGAGTAGGCACCTCCTTAGGGCGCTCCACCCGGCCTGGAGCGCCCGGCCCCGCGGCCTAAGGCCCCCGACCCCGTACAGATGCGGCATGCGCCCGATGCGGCGGCCCCCTCTGGGAAGCGAATCTTGGATCACACCGAACGAGGTGCCCGAGAAACACCACCAGGGAGTACGAGATGTTCGAGTACGAGATGGCCACCGCCCGCCGCGCCGACCTCATCCGCGAGGCCGACCGGTACCGCATGGTCCAGGAGGCCAAGAAGGCGCAGCGCGCCTCCTCCCGCGGCCAGGAACCCGAAGGGCCGGTGAGAGCCGTCCGCAGCCTCTTCACCCGCGCCGCGTAACCCGCGCCGCACGCCACGTGAACTGATACGTGATGAGAAGCGCAGCGATATCCGGTGCCGCCGAGCCGCAGCTCTGTGCGATGCTCGGCGGCGTGGAGACCAGATCTGTCAGCCCGGTGTTCGTCGGCCGAGCCGACGAACTGGCCGTACTCGTGGACGCCCTGACACGGGCCGCGGAACAAGAGCCGCAGGCCCTGCTCATCGGGGGCGAGGCCGGGGTCGGCAAGACCAGGCTGACCGAGGAGTTCATCGGCGAGGCCACCCGCCGCGGCGCGGTCGTGGCCGTCGGAAGCTGTGTGGAGATCGGGGCGGAGGGGCTTCCCTTCGCCCCTTTCTCGACGGCCCTGCGCGCCCTGCACCGCCGGCTGCCCGACGAACTCGCCACCGCGGCCGCCGGGCAGGAGGACGAACTCGCCCGGATCCTCCCCGAACTCGGCGAGACCCCCCGCGGCCCCCACGACGAGGAGAGCACCGCCCGGCTCTTCGAACTGACGGCCCGGATGCTGGAGCGCCTCGCCGCCGACCGCACCCTCGTGCTCGTCCTGGAGGACCTGCACTGGGCGGACACCTCCACCCGGCACCTGCTCGCCTACCTCTTCCGCACCCTCGGCAGCGGCCGGCTCGTCATCGTCGCCACCTACCGGGCCGACGACATCCACCGCCGCCACCCGCTGCGCCCGCTCCTCGCCGAACTGGACCGGCTCCGCGCCGTCCAGCGCATCGAACTGCCCCGGTTCAACCGCGCCGAGGTACGCCGCCAGCTCGCCGGCATCCTCGCCTCGCAGCCCGACGAGAACTTCGTCGACTCCGTCTTCGACCGCTCCGACGGCAACGCCTTCTTCGTCGAGGAACTCGTCGCCTCCCGGCAGAGCGGCTGCCGCACCGGGCTCACCGAATCCCTCCGCGACCTGCTCCTCGTCCGGGTCGAGGTCCTCCCGGACGCCGCCCAGCGCGTGGTGCGCATCGTCGCCGAAGGCGGATCCACCGTCGAGTACCCGCTGCTGCGGGCCGTGGCCCGGCTCGGCGAGGACGAACTCTTCGAGGCGCTGCGCGCCGCCGTCGGAGCCAACATCCTCCTCGCCACCGCCGACGGCGACGGCTACCGCTTCCGCCACTCCCTGGTCCGCGAAGCCGTCAGCGACGACCTCCTCCCCGGCGAACGCGCCCGCGTCAACCGGCGCTACGCCGAAGCGATGGAGGACGACGAGACGCTGGTCCGCGCCGAGGAACGCGTCATCCGGCTCGCCAACTACTGGTACGCCGCCAACGACCCCGCCAAATCCCTGCCCGCCGTCCTCGCCGCCTCGGTGACCGCCCGCCGCCGGCACGCCTACTCCGAGCAGCTGAGCCTGCTGGAACGGGCCATGGACCTGTGGGACAGCACCCCGCGCGAGATCCGCGAGGGCCTGCGCCCGGCCGACTACACCGACGTGTACCCGCCCTGCGGCTGCGACCCGGCGACCACCCCGCTCCAGCGCCTCGACCTGCTGGCCGAAGCCACGGTCGCCGCCCGCTTCGGAGGCGAACGCGAACGCGCCCTGAAGATAACCAAGATGGCCCTGCGGACCCTCGCCGAGGACAGCGACGATCCGCTGCGCGCAGCCTGGTTCTGGGCCGAACGCTCCCGGCTCGTCGCCGGACTCGGCCGCGGCGACGGCTGGGAGGAAATAGCCAAGGCCCAGGAACTGGTCAAGGGCCTGCCCCCGTCCCAGGTGCACGCCGACGTCCTCGTCCTCGCCGCCGGTTGGGGCATGCTCCACAACCCCGGACCGGGCAACCTCGCCGCCGCCGAACGCGCCGTCAGCTACGCGCGCATGGTCGGCGCCGAGGACACCGAACTCAACGCCCGCATCACCCTCGGCTGCCTCCTCACCGACTCCGGTGACGGCAGCGCCGGACTCGCCGAGATGCACGCGGTCAAGGACCGGGCCACCGAACTCGGTCTCATCCCGATCGTGGGACGCGCCCATATCAACCTCACCTCCCAACTCGAAAGCATGGGCCGGTCCCGCGAAGCCGTGGAACTGGCCGAACAGGGCGCCCAACTGGTCAAGAAATCCAGGCTCATGGACACCGAGGCCTGGGTCTGCGGGAACATGGCCGAGAGCCTGTACAGCCTCGGCCGCTGGGACGAGGCCGCCGAGGCGGCCCGGCGCACCCTGAGCGTCGGCCAGAGCGCGGCCCCCCGCGGATCCGCCTCCGCCCGCCTGGCCTACCTGGCCCTGGCCCGCGGCGAACTCGTCGAGGCCGCCATGCAACTGGCCGCCGCGCACACCCACTTCGGCACCCACGACACCCAGCCCCAGCACCGGGTCCCGCTGTACCGCCTTGCCGTCGGCGTGGCCGCCGGCGAAGGCCGGATCGCCGACGTCCGCTCCGAGATCGAGGAAGCCATCACCCTCGGCTTCCGGCTCGGCCAGCACCGCTACGCCTGGCCCCTCCTGCTTGCCGGGGCCTCGGCCGAGGCCGACTCGCGCGGCCTGCCCGCCGCCGAACCGGGTCGGAGCGCCGCCCTGGGCCTGCTGCGCACGGCCGCCCGCACCCTGGCGACCCCGGCGCCGGTGTGGATCGCCCACGCCGAGTACGTCCGCGCCGAGCTACTGCGGGCCGAAGCCGCCGACACCGTCGCCGACTGGACCACCGTGGAGGCGGCGGTCCGCCCCCTGGAGCGCCCCTATCTCCTGGCCCGGGCCCGCCACCGGCTCGCCGAGGCCCTGCTGGCCGCGGGCGGGGACCGGACCGCGGCCGTCGCCCTGCTGCGCGACGCCCACGCCACCGCCGACCGGCTCGGCTCCCGACGGCTGCGCGAGGACCTGGCCCTGCTCGCCCAGCGCGCCCGGATTCCGCTGGACGCCGAGGCCGACGCCCAGCAGGCCCCGCTCGCCGCGGAAACCGACCCGGCCGAGGCCCTCGGCCTGACCGGCCGCGAACGGGAGGTCCTGAGGTTGGTCGCGGGCGGCAGCACCAACCGTCAGATCGCGGAGGAGCTCTTCATCTCCCCGAAGACGGCCAGCGTGCACGTGTCGAACATCCTGGCCAAGCTGGGTGTCGCCGGCCGCGGCGAGGCGGCCGCCCTCGCCCACCGCCTGCGCCTCTTCACCCCCGTCGCACCACCGACACCGCCCACTCCGGCGGGGATGCCCGCCGGCCGCCGCTAGGGCCCGGCCGCCTCGTCATCGGGACTCTCGGAAGGGCGTATGAGCACCTTTCCGGAATCCAGGTCTATCGGGCCCCGTCCCGGGTCGCCGTCGCTGACGTCGGTCCGGGACAGCTCCAGGCGCTTCGTCTCCTCGTCCGTGTGCTTGCGGCCGGGGTTGAACAGTTCCTCGATCATGTTGAACACCGCGCACCGTGCCTCCCGCCCCTCCGGGGCCTCGTCCGGTCACCGCACCTTCAGGGTCAGGATCCTGTCGTCGCCCGTCTCCGGCGAGCCCCGCCCGTCCGTCTCGCTCGTGACCAGCAGCAGGCCGTCCCCACCGAGCGGGACCACCGTCCGCAGCCGCCCGTACTTCCCCTCCAGGAAGGCCTCCGGCTCCGCGACCGGTACGGCCCCGTCCAGCGGGATCCGCCACAACCGTTGGCCCTTCAGGCCGGCCATCCAGATCGAGCCCTGCGCCCACGCGATCCCGCTGGGCGAGGCCTCGTCCGTTCTCCACACCGCCACCGGATCCCGGAAGCCGGGCTTCGACGCCTTCCCCTCGGCCTCCGGCCAGCCGTAGTTGACGCCCGGCTCGATCAGGTTCAGCTCGTCCCAGGTGTTCTGCCCGAACTCGGCCGCCCAGAGGCGCTTGTCCTTGTCCCAGGCCAGGCCCTGTACGTTGCGGTGACCGTACGAATAGACGACGGAGTCCGCCTCGGGGTTGCCGTGCACCGGTTCGCCGTCGGGCGTCATCCGCAGGATCTTGCCGCCGAGCGACTTCTTGTCCTGGGCCAGCCCCGTCTCACCGGTCTCGCCCGTCCCCGCGTACAGCATCTTGTCCGGCCCGAAGGCGATCCGGCCCCCGTTGTGGATGACTCCCTTGGGAATGCCCCGGAACACCGTGTCGGGCGCCCCCAGTTGCTGCCCCGGCGCTCTCTGTTCCTCATAGCGCATCCGGGCGATCCGGTTGTCGGACTCCGTGGTGAAGTACGCGTAGACCAGCCGGTCCGTCGCGAACGTCGGGGACACGGCCAGCCCCAGTAGGCCCCCCTCACCGCCCGGCGCCACCCCGGGGACCTCGCCGATCGGCGTCACCGCGCCGGTGTCGGTCCGGACCCGGCTGATCGTGCCCTTGTCCCGGGAGGCGACCAGCAGGTCGCCGCCGGGCAGCGCCGCCACGCCCCACGGCGACTCCAGGCCCTTGGCGATCTCCCCCGACACCGTCACGGCGCCCTTCGCGGGAGCAGCCGGGGTCCTCGCCGAGGCGGAGGACCCCGGTGACGCCGACCCGGCCGGCGGTGACCCCGGGGGAGAGCCGCCCGCACCCGCCCGCGCTCCACCCGACGACGAACAACCCGCCGCCAGCAGGGCTCCGCACCCGACCAGCGCGAGCGCGGCCAGGCGGTTGCGCCGGCCCGCGCCGCGCACCCCGTACCGCCCCGGCAGCCGCTCCCGCGGACCGCTCCGGCCCCTGACCCCGCCGGCGCCGCCCGCGCCCCCGGGCCCGTTGATCCGTCCGTCGTCCCACATCGCCCTGCTCCCCTCCGTGGCCGCCTGCCCTTCCCCTGTTCCAACAGCCGGGACAGCCCGTGAAGTTCCACCGCTCGTACACCCGATCGAGTGCACTTGCCGCGCCCGCCGGCGGGTTGCGCCCGGCGTCGGGAGGTGCGCCTCCTCCGGCCCGCCCGTGACCGCTCAGTCCCAGGCTCCCACCGCCGACGGCAGTGCCGCTATCTCGGACAGTTCGGCGGCCGTCAGCCGCACCTCCGCCGCCCCGGCGTTCTCCGCGGCCCACCGGGCCCGATCGGCCCCCGGCACCGGTATCACGTGCGGCCCCTGCGCCAGCACCCACGCCAGCGCCACCTGCGCCGCCGTGACCTGCGGCCCGTGCCGCAGCGCCACCCGACGCAGCCCCGCCACCAACACTTGGTTCGAGGCCATCGCGTGCGCCGTGAACCGCGGATGCCGGGCCCGCACGTCCGCGTCCTCGAAACCCTGCCCCGGTGTCAGCGTCCCGGTCAGGAACCCGCTGCCCAGCGGCATCGCCGCCAGCATCCCCACCCCGCGCGCCGCGCACCAGGGCAGCAGTTGCCACGCCGCCTCCGGGGACCACACCGACAGCTCCGCCTGCACCGCCGTCACCGGGAACACCTGCTGGACCCGCTCCAGCCGTCGCAGGGTCGTCCCGTACGCGCGGTCGCCGCGCCGCCCCGCCCCGGGCCCGGCCCCCGCGCCCAGCGCGCAGTACCCGAGCGCCCGTACCTTGCCCGCGCCCACCAGCTCCGCCATGGCGCCCCAGGTCTCCTCCACCGGGACGTCCGGGTCCACCCGGTGCAGCTGGTACAGGTCGATCACATCGGTCCGCAGCCGGCGCAGCGAGGCGTCGCAGGCCCGACGCACGTAGCCCGGCCTCCCGTCGGCCACCACGTGCTGCTCGCCCGCCCGCAGTCCGACCTTCGCCGACACGAAGGCGTCGGCCCGCCGCTCCCGCAGGACCCGTCCGACGACCAGCTCGTTGGTGAACGGACCGTACAGATCGGCCGTGTCCAGCAGGTTCGCCCCCAGGTCCAGCGCCGTGTGCACGGTGCGCAGCGACTCCTCACCCCGGTGGAGCGACGGCGCGTAGGCCCAGCTCATCGGCATGCAGCCGAGCCCGATGGCTCCCACCGTCAGCGGTCCCGACCCGATCGACCTGCGCTCCACCCCTGCGTCCCCCTCCCGGTACGGCCCTCAAACTAACGGCTTGATCCGGATCCCTTGGCATAGCCTCGTGATCATGACTGCACCGACCGCCGACGTCTGGCTCCCCTTCCCCGCCGGGGAGATCGACGGCCTGCCCGATTCCTTCCGCTACCGCCACTGGGACGGCGAGGACGAGTTCCCCGCGGACCCCGCCGCCTGCGTCTTCTACGTCACGCCCTACATGAAGTCCCAGGAGGTGACCCTGCGCCCGCTCGCGGCGATGCCCGCGGTGAGGGTCGTCCAGACCCTCACCGCGGGCATCGACCACGTGCTCGGCGGCCTCGCCGACCTCGGCCCCGGCGTACGGCTGTGCAACGCCCGCGGCGTCCACGAGGCCAGCACCGCCGAACTGGCCCTCACCCTGACCCTCGCCTCCCTGCGCGGCATCCCCGGCATGGTGCGCGGCCAGGACCGGGAGGAGTGGCGCGACGGCTTCTACGAGTCGCTCGCCGACAAGTCGGTCCTGATCGTCGGCCACGGTTCGATCGGCGCGGCCGTCGAGGACCGCCTGATCCCCTTCGAATGCGGTCGGATCAGCCGCGTCGCCCGCTCGGCGCGCACCGCACCGCACGGTCCGGTGCACGCCCTCGGCGACCTGCCCCGGCTCCTCCCGGACGCCGACGTGGTGATCCTCTGCACGCCGCTGACCGAGGACACCCGGGGCCTGGTCGGGGCCGAGTTCCTCGGCCGGATGAAGGACGGCGCCCTGCTCGTCAACGTCTCCCGCGGCCCCGTCGTCGACACCAAGTCCCTTCTGGAGGAGGTCGGATCGGGCCGGCTGCGGGCCGCGCTCGACGTCACGGACCCCGAGCCGCTGCCCGCCGGCCACCCGCTCTGGCACGCGCCGAACGTCCTGATCACCCCTCATGTCGGCGGCAGCAGCTCGGCGTTCGAGCCCCGGGCGAAGAGACTGGTGGCCCGCCAGCTCACCCGCTTCGCCGCCGGCGAGTCGGTGGAGAACACGGTGCTCGTCACCGACTGAGGCGCCCCGCGCGCACGCTCCGCGACCGCCCGCGCGCGGGCAGTGGCCACAACTCCCCTGATGGTGACGGAGAGTAGAGAAGCTATGTCGCTGAGTGACGAAAGTGGTGTATCGTCCGGAAGAAGGGGCTGCGGCGCGTTCGTCTGGCGCTGGGGAGTGATCGGACCATTTGGGGGGCGACGGGCGATGCACGGCCAATGGACGAAGGATCCGACGCGGCAGAGCCGCCGGAGGCGACGATGGGGTGCGCCGAAACTGGCAGGCGAGGGGGACCGGTGAGCACCCCGGGGGCGGCGCTCCTGACCCGGCCCCCCGCCGAGGCCGACGGCGGCAGGGGCCTGGCGGCGCAGCTCCTCCTCGCGGTGGTCAGCGGCGGATACGCCGTCGGGGCCGCCCTGGGTTGGGGGTCCAAGGAAGTCGCCAAGATCATGGGCGACTTCGGGCTCAGCACGGCCGGCTTACTGGCGGCGGTCTCCTGCTACCACTACGCGCGGACGATCGACCGCCGCGAGCGCCCCGCCTGGCTGATGTTCGCCTTCTCCTCGCTCATGGGTGCCCTCGGCAACGCGGTCTGGGGCTGGTACGAGGTCATCCTCGGCCAGGAGGTGCCCGAACCCTCCCTCGCCGACTTCGCCTTCCTCTGCTTCGCGCCGCCCGCCATCGTGGGCCTCCTCGTCCTCGCCAAACGCCCGGTCACCCGGGCCGGCTGGGTCTGCCTCGGACTGGACTCCTGGCTCATCGGCGGATCGCTCCTGACCCTGTCCTGGAGCCTCGCGCTCGCCAACGCGGCCCGTACCGCGCAGTCGGGGGCCCCCGGCAGCGTCCCGCGCGCCGCGCTCTCGCTCGCGTACCCGCTCCTCGACATCGCCCTCGTGTCGATGGTCCTGGTGCTGCACTTCCGCCGCTCGGCGAACAACCGTTCCGCGGTCAACACGGCCATCGCGGCCCTCGCGCTGACCGTCCTCAGCGACGCGTTGTTCACCTCGCCGCTGCTGAACACGACCTACCGCTCCGGCGAGATCCTCGACGCCGGCTGGTTCGCCGGCTCCCTCCTGCTCGCCTACGCGCCCTGGGGCGCCCGCCGGGCCGAACCCGCCGGCCGGGCCGCGCCCCCGCGAGCCGAGCGGCCGCACAGCCGACCCATCACCGGCTCCCTGCCCGCCCTCACCCCGTACCTCGCCGCGGCGGTGTGCACCCTCGGGATCCTCTACAACGTCGTGGACGGCCGGAAGGTCGACCGCATGGTCGTCTTCACCGGCTGCACCGTCGTCCTGGCCCTCGTCATCCGCCAGGGCATCATGCTCGTCGACAACATCGCGCTGACCCAGGAACTGGCCCAGAAGGAGAACCACTTCCGCTCCCTGGTCCAGGGCTCCAGCGACGTCATCATGATCGCCGCGCCCACCGGCACCCTGCGCTACGTCAGCCCCGCCGCCGCCGGCGTCTACGGCCGCGAGGCGGAGGAACTGGTCGGCAGCGAGCTCGCCACCCTGATCCACCCCGACGACCTCGGCCAGGTGGTCCACGAGGTGCGCCGCTTCCTGGCCGCCCAGCCGGCGGAGGAACCCACCACCCGCATCGAATGCCGGTTCAGATCGGGCAGCGGCGAGTGGCTCAACGTGGAATCGACCGTCAACCGCCACCAGGGCGGACTCATCCTC
Source organism: Streptomyces sp. Isolate_45 (assembly GCF_024721315.2). Lineage (GTDB taxonomy): Bacteria > Actinomycetota > Actinomycetes > Streptomycetales > Streptomycetaceae > Streptomyces. The sequence continues at coordinate 25,397 of NZ_JANFAK020000048.1, read as the reverse complement.
AACAGCCGGGACGTCACCGAACGGGTCCGCCTCCAGGCCCAGCTCCAGCACAGCGCCGAACACGACCCGCTGACCGACCTGCCCAACCGCGCCCTGTTCACCCGCCGGGTCCGCCAGGCCCTCACCGGCCGTCGGTCGGGGGACCACAGCACCGCCGTACTCTTCATCGACCTCGACGGCTTCAAGGCGGTCAACGACACCATCGGCCACCAGGCCGGCGACGAACTGCTGGTCGAGGCCGCGCACCGGCTGCAGGCCTCGGTCCGCGCCGGGGACACCGCCGCCCGACTCGGCGGCGACGAGTTCGCCGCCCTCATCCTGGGCGACGGCAGCCGCGACCGCGGTGCCCGCGAGTACCAGGTCCACGAGATCGCCGACCGACTGCGCACCACCCTCGCCCAGCCCTACCGGATCGCCGGGAGCGAGGTCCGCGTCGCCGCCAGTATCGGCGTCGCCTTCGCGGACCCCGGCATCACCCCTTCGGACCTGATGCGCAACGCGGACCTCGCGATGTACCGGGCCAAGGCCGGCGGCAAGGACCGGGTCGAGCTGTACGCCCCGCAGATGCAGGCCGAGGTCGTCCGCAAGGCGGAGCTCGCCGGTCGGCTGCGCACCGCGCTCCACGACGGGGAATTCACCCTTCTGCACCAACCCGTGGTCTCGCTGGCCACCGGGGAGGTCACGGCCGTGGCCGCGCAGGCCCGCTGGCGTTCCGCGCAGGGCATCCTCTTCACCCCGGCCGAGTTCCTCCGGGTGGCCGAACACAGCGAGGCCGGCGCCCCCGGGCAGGACGCCGCCCGTAGCGCCGAACTGGGCCGTTGGCTGCTGGAGGAGGCCGTGGAGGAGGCCGCCGAGCGCCACCGCGCCGGGCACGACGTGCCGGTGGCCGTACGGATGACCGCGCAGCGGCTGTTGGACCGCTCGATGCCGCGCGGCTCCGTGGAGGCGTTGCTGACCCGCCACGGGCTGCCCTCCGGGGCCCTCGTCCTCGAACTGGCGGCCTCCGATCCCAGAGTGCCCTTCGACGAGCTGGAGCGCCGCCTGACGGCCCTGCACCGGCTGGGCGTACGCATCGCCCTCGACGGCTTCGGCAGCGGCTACGCGGCCATCAGCGCCCTCCGACGCCTCCCCGTGGACCTGCTGAAGCTGGACCGGGGGCTGGTCGAGGGCGTGGTCGAGTCCGCCAGACTGCACAAGATCACCGCCGGACTCTTGCGGATCGCAAACGATCTGGGCATGCAGTCCGTGGCCGACGGTGTGGACCTGCCCGAGCAGGTCATGGCACTGCGCGCGATGGGGTGCACCCACGGCCAGGGAACGGCGTTCTCCGGCCCGCTCGACGAATACAGGCTGCGGCGCGCGCTCGTGCGAGGTACGTTCCCAGTACCGGGCGGTACGGCTCAGCCGGCCTTGGCCGGAGGCTCGTCCGGTGGTTCGATGGTCATCCGTAGAGGCTCAAATAATGAGACGCCCGTCCCACCCGCTTGACATCCACCTCCCGCCGGAGGGAGGGTCAATGCCATGCGCACCCGAATTCTCGTACTTGGAAAGCGCGTCGGCTGAAGCTGGGACCTGCATGTCCCCGCTCAACACTCCCGACGCGCTCCCCTCGCTTGCCACCCGGCACGAGGGGTTTTTTGTTGCACTGGCACACGCCCCCGGCTCTGACCCGGGGGATCCCCGCTCCTCGTAAAACCCTCAGCTTCGAGAAGAGAATGCCGATGACCGAGCAGGCCACCGGGGCCCACCATCCGCAGCCGCGGCCCCGTACGGGTGGACACCAGCCCACCGCAGTTGAGCACGTCACGGGTGCGCAGTCCCTCATCCGCTCTCTCGAAGAGGTGGGGTGCGACACCGTCTTCGGGATTCCGGGTGGCTGCATCCTCCCCGCGTACGACCCGATGATGGACAGCAAGAAGGTCCGTCACATCCTCGTCCGCCACGAGCAGGGGGCCGGCCACGCCGCCACCGGCTACGCGCAGGCCACCGGCAAGGTCGGCGTCTGCATGGCGACCTCCGGCCCCGGCGCCACCAACCTGGTCACCCCGATCGCCGACGCGCACATGGACTCCGTCCCGCTCGTCGCCATCACCGGCCAGGTCTCCTCCAAGGCGATCGGCACCGACGCCTTCCAGGAGGCGGACATCGTCGGCATCACGATGCCGATCACCAAGCACAACTTCCTGGTCACCAAGGCCGAGGACATCGCGAAGACCATCGCCGAGGCCTTCCACATCGCCGCCAGCGGCCGCCCGGGCCCGGTCCTCGTCGACATCGCCAAGGACGCCCTCCAGGCGAAGACCACCTTCTCCTGGCCGCCCACGCAGGACCTGCCCGGCTACCGGCCGGTCACCAAGCCGCACGCCAAGCAGATCCGCGAGGCCGCCAAGCTCATCTGTCAGGCCAAGCGCCCGGTCCTCTACGTCGGCGGCGGCATCATGAAGTCCGGCGCCACGGCCGAGCTGAAGGTCCTCGCCGAGCTGACCGGCGTCCCGGTCGCGACCACCCTGATGGCCCTGGGCTCCTTCCCCGACAGCCACCCGCTGCACGTCGGCATGCCCGGCATGCACGGTTCGGTCACCGGCGTCACCGCGCTGCAGAAGTCGGACCTGCTGATCGCGCTCGGCACCCGTTTCGACGACCGCGTCACCGGCAAGCTGGACAGCTTCGCCCCCTTCGCCAAGGTGATCCACGCGGACATCGACCCGGCCGAGATCGGCAAGAACCGCGAGGTCGACGTCCCGATCGTGGGCGACGCCCGCGAGGTCATCGCCGACCTGATCCAGGCGGTCCAGGCCGAACACACCGACGGCAACGCGGGTGACTACAGCGCCTGGTGGAAGGACCTCAGCCGCTGGCGCGAGACCTACCCGCTCGGCTACGACCAGCCCGAGGACGGTTCGCTCTCCCCGCAGCACGTCATCGAGCGGATCGGCGCGCTCGCCCCGCAGGGCACGATCTTCACGGCGGGCGTCGGCCAGCACCAGATGTGGGCCTCGCACTTCGTGAAGTACGAGGAGCCCCGCACCTGGCTGAACTCCGGCGGCGCCGGAACGATGGGCTACGCGGTCCCGGCCGCGATGGGCGCCAAGGTCGGCATGCCGGACCGTGCGGTCTGGGCGATCGACGGCGACGGCTGCTTCCAGATGACCAATCAGGAACTGGCCACCTGCGCGCTGAACAACATCCCGATCAAGGTCGCCATCATCAACAACGGCGCCCTGGGCATGGTCCGCCAGTGGCAGACGCTGTTCTACAACCAGCGCTACTCCAACACCGTGCTCCACGGCGACGCGACCGGCCACGACGTGGGTTCCCAGCTCGGCGAGTCCAACGCCCCCCGCAAGGGCACCCGCGTCCCGGACTTCGTCAAGCTGTCCGAGGCCATGGGCTGCGTCGCGCTGCGCTGCGAGGACCCGGCCGACCTGGACAAGGTCATCGCCGAGGCCAACGCGATCAACGACCGTCCCGTCGTCATCGACTTCATCGTCCACGAGGACGCCATGGTGTGGCCGATGGTCGCCGCCGGCACCTCCAACGACGAGGTCCTGGCAGCCCGGGGCGTCCGCCCCGACTTCGGCGACAACGAAGACGACTGAGCCGAGAGAGCCTGAGAGAGAGAACGCCTCACATGTCCAAGCACACGCTCTCCGTCCTGGTCGAGAACACGCCCGGCATCCTCGCCCGGATCGCCGCGCTGTTCTCCCGACGCGGGTTCAACATCGACTCCCTCGCGGTCGGCGTCACCGAGCACCCCGACATCTCGCGCATCACCATCGTCGTGAACGTCGAGGACCTCCCGCTGGAGCAGGTGACCAAGCAGCTGAACAAGCTGGTCAACGTGCTCAAGATCGTCGAGCTGGAGTCGCACAACGCCATCGAGCGCGAACTCGTTCTGGTGAAGGTCAGGGCCGACAACGAGACCCGCTCGCAGATCGTCGAGATCGTCCAGCTGTTCCGCGCCAAGACGGTCGACGTCTCCCCGGACGCCGTCACCATCGAGGCCACGGGCGGCACCGACAAGCTCGGCGCGATGCTCAAGATGCTGGAGCCCTTCGGCATCAAGGAACTGGTCCAGTCCGGCACGATCGCCATAGGGCGTGGCGGCCGGTCCATCACGGACCGCAGCCTGCGCTCGCTCGACCGCAGCGCCTGACGGACCGGACACGCTCCCGCTCGCATCGCGAGACCAAGAACCTCAGATTCCGTTCCCCGCCGTACGGTGGGTGCAACATCAGCGCACCAAGGAGATATCCCAGTGGCCGAGCTGTTCTACGAGAACGACGCCGACCTGTCCATCATCCAGGGCCGCAAGGTCGCTGTCATCGGATACGGCAGCCAGGGCCACGCCCACGCGCTGTCGCTCCGTGACTCCGGCGTCGACGTCGTCGTCGGCCTCAAGGAGGGCTCGAAGTCCAAGGCCAAGGCCGAGGAGCAGGGCCTGAAGGTCGTCCCGGTGGCCGAGGCGGCCGCATGGGCGAACGTCATCATGATCCTCACCCCGGACCCGCTCCAGGCCGAGATCTACGAGGAGTCCATCAAGGAGCACCTCGAAGAGGGCGACGCGCTCTTCTTCGGCCACGGCTTCAACGTCCGCTACGGCTTCATCAAGCCCCCGGCCAACGTCGACGTCGCCCTGGTCGCCCCGAAGGGTCCGGGTCACCTCGTCCGCCGCCAGTACGAGGAAGGCCGCGGCGTGCCCTGCATCGCCGCCGTCGAGCAGGACTTCACCGGTTCCGCCTTCGCCCTCGCGCTGTCGTACGCGGCCGGCATCGGCGGCACCCGCGCCGGCGTCATCAAGACCACCTTCACCGAGGAGACCGAGACCGACCTGTTCGGTGAGCAGGCCGTCCTCTGCGGTGGCGCCTCCGCCCTGGTCAAGGCCGGCTTCGAGACCCTGACCGAGGCCGGCTACCAGCCGGAGATCGCGTACTTCGAGTGCCTGCACGAGCTGAAGCTCATCGTGGACCTCATGTACGAGGGCGGCCTGGAGAAGATGCGCTGGTCGGTCTCCGAGACCGCCGAGTGGGGCGACTACATCACCGGCCCGCGCGTCATCACCGACGCCACCAAGGCCGAGATGAAGAAGGTCCTCGCGGAGATCCAGAGCGGCGAGTTCGCCAACACCTGGATGGCCGAGTACAAGGCGGGCCTGCCCAAGTACAACGAGTACAAGAAGGCCGACGAGGCCCACCTGCTGGAGACCACCGGCAAGAAGCTGCGCAAGCTGATGAGCTGGGTCGACAACGACGAGAGCTGATCTCGTGGGCGGCGGGGCCGGAACACGTGTTCCGGCCCCGCCGCACATCACCGGCTCGGCCGGAAAACAGGCCTCGTACGGCACGGATTGTCCACGCCGGCCAATCTCGGACGGGTGATCCTTCCGTACAGGCGGAATTCCGCTGCGAATCCGCTACTACACTGCTCAACACAACGCGTCAGGCCCACAGTGTCGTGCGTCTTCCACGCGGCTACCCCCTCCACGCCTGCGGCCGTCGGGACGGCCGTCCGCAATGGACTTGTGAGGACCCACGTGAGCTCGAAACCTGTCGTACTCATCGCCGAAGAGCTGTCGCCCGCCACGGTGGACGCGCTCGGTCCGGACTTCGAGATCAGGCACGTCAACGGCGCGGACCGCGCCGAGCTGCTGCCCGCGATCGTCGACGTCGACGCGATCCTGGTCCGTTCCGCCACCAAGGTGGACGCCGAGGCCATCGCGGCCGCCAAGAAGCTGAAGGTCGTCGCCCGCGCCGGTGTCGGCCTGGACAACGTCGACGTCTCCGCCGCCACCAAGGCCGGCGTGATGGTCGTCAACGCGCCGACCTCGAACATCGTGACCGCCGCCGAGCTCGCCTGCGGCCTGCTCGTCGCCACGGCCCGCCACATCCCGCAGGCCAACACCGCCCTGAAGAACGGCGAGTGGAAGCGGAACAAGTACACGGGCGTCGAGCTCAGCGAGAAGGTCCTCGGCGTCGTCGGCCTCGGCCGCATCGGTGTCCTGGTCGCCCAGCGCATGTCGGCCTTCGGCATGAAGGTCGTCGCGTACGACCCCTACGTGCAGCCCGCGCGCGCCGCCCAGATGGGCGTCAAGATGCTGGCGCTGGACGAGCTCCTGGAGGTCGCCGACTTCATCACCGTGCACCTGCCCAAGACCCCCGAGACCCTCGGTCTCATCGGGGACGAGGCCCTGCACAAGGTGAAGCCGTCCGTCCGCATCGTCAACGCCGCGCGCGGCGGGATCGTGGACGAGGCCGCCCTGTACGCGGCCATCAAGGAGGGTCGCGTCGCCGGCGCCGGCCTCGACGTGTACGCGAAGGAGCCCTGCACGGACTCCCCGCTCTTCGAGCTCGACCAGGTCGTCTGCACCCCGCACCTGGGCGCGTCCACGGACGAGGCCCAGGAGAAGGCCGGTGTCTCGGTCGCGAAGTCGGTGCGCCTCGCGCTCGCCGGTGAGCTCGTCCCGGACGCGGTCAACGTCCAGGGCGGCGTCATCGCCGAGGACGTCCGTCCGGGTCTGCCGCTCGCCGAGAAGCTCGGCCGCATCTTCACCGCCCTCGCGGGCGAGGTCGCGGTCCGCCTCGACGTCGAGGTCTGCGGCGAGATCACCCAGCACGACGTCAAGGTGCTGGAACTGTCCGCGCTCAAGGGCGTCTTCGAGGACGTCGTCGACGAGACGGTCTCCTACGTCAACGCCCCGCTGTTCGCGCAGGAGCGCGGTGTCGAGGTCCGCCTCACCACCAGCTCGGAGTCCCCGGACCACCGCAACGTGGTGACCGTCCGCGGCACCCTGTCGGACGGTCAGGAGGTGTCGGTTTCCGGCACCTTGGCGGGCCCGAAGCACCTGCAGAAGCTCGTGGGCGTCGGCGAGTACGACGTGGACCTGGCCCTGGCCGACCACATGATCGTGCTGCGCTACACCGACCGTCCCGGCGTGGTCGGCAAGGTCGGGCAGCTGCTCGGCGAGGCCGGTCTGAACATCGCGGGCATGCAGGTCGCCCGTGCCGAGGAGGGCGGCGAGGCTCTCGTCGTGCTCACCGTCGACGCGGAGGTCCCGGTGGACGTCCTCGCGACCATCTCGGACGAGATCGGCGCCGCTTCGGCCCGTACGGTCAACCTCGTCTGAGCGGAACCACCAACGACGCGAGGGCCCGGGGCGCATACCCCGGGCCCTTCCGCGTACCCCCGTCCCGCGCGGCTCAGCGGGCCGGCACCGGGGGAGTCCCGGCCGGTTCGGCGTCGGTGGGAGAGGTCGCGGCGGTTCCCCGCAGCAGGACCGGCGTCAGCGCCGCCGCGCCCAGCAGGAGGGCCGTCCCGCCCCAGGCCGCGTACTGCATGCCGTGCACGAACGCCTCGCGGGCCAGGGACAACAGCCGCTCGCCCGCGCCGCCCCCGAGTTGCCCGGCGGTGGCGACCGCGCCGCCCAGGGTCTCCCGTACGGCCGGATCCGTACCGGCCAGGTCGCCGCGGTAGACCGCGGTGCCCAGGCTGCCCAGCAGGGCCATGCCGAGCGCCCCGCCGAACTCCTGGCCCGTCTCCAGCAGGGAGGCGGCCGAACCGGCCTTCTCGGCGGGGGCGGCGGCCAGCGCCATGTCGGAGACCAGGGACATCACGGTGACGATGCCGGCGGCCAGCACACCGGCGGCGATCAGGAGCAGCCACAGGGAATCGGTGCCGGTGAGGGCCATCAGGGCGAACCCGGCCGCGGCGAGGGCGAAGCCGCCGGCGATGACGTGGGCGCGGCAGGTCCTGCGGGCCAGGGCGGCGCTCGCCGGGGCGGCGGCGCCGATGAGGAGCGAGGGGGCGAGGCTCCACAGGGCCGCCTCCAGGGTGTCCATGCCGAGGACGGACTGCAGGTACTGCGTGGTGAAGTAGGCCGAGCCCATCATGGCGAAGGCGGCGACCGCGTTGAGCCCGATGCCCGCCCCGAAGCCGCGACCCCGGAACAGGGACCGGTCGATCATCGCGTCGGTCCGGGAGCGTTGGCGGCGGACGAACGCGTACCCGAAGACCGCCCCGACGGCGAGGCAGCCCAGGCGGAACGGCCCGAAGCCCTCGGCGGCGATCTCCTTCAGCCCGTACACGACCGGCAGGACGGCGGCCGTGGACAGCGGGACGCCCAGCAGGTCGAAGCGGCCCGGGGCCGGGTCCTTGAACTCCGGTACCAGAACCGGGACCAGGACCAGGAGGAGCAGCATCGCGGGCACGTTGATCAGGAAGACCGAACCCCAGTGGAAGTGGTTCAGCAGCACGCCGCTCAGTACGGAGCCGAGGGCGATGCCGCCGGTCATCGCGCCGGACCAGATCGCGATGGCCTTGCCGCGCTGCGCGTCGTCCTGGAAGAGGTTGCGCACGAGGGCCAGGGTGGTCGGCATCAGGGTCGCGCCGCCGACGCCCAGCAGCACGCGGGCCGCGATGAGCATCTCGGCGCTGGTCGCGTACGCGGCGGCGACGGAGGCCAGGCCGAAGGCGGACGCGCCGATCAGCAGCAGCTTGCGGCGGCCGATGCGGTCGCCCAGCGAGCCCATCGTGATCAGCAGTCCGGAGAGGGCGAAGGCGTAGCTGTCGAAGATCCAGAGTTGCTGGGAGGCGCTCGGGTCCAGCTCCCGGGTGATGGCCGGGACGGCGAAGTAGAGGACGGACACGTCCATCGCGACCAGGAGCAGGGGCAGCAGGAGGACGGCGAAGGCAGTCCATTCGCGGCGGCCGGCGAGGCGCGCCGTGGCGGCGGGATTCGTCATGAGCAGGAATGTACAGCCGTCATAAACGGATGTCTATGACGATTGTATGGAACGCGTGTCTGGAACTTCTGTCTGGGACGGGCGTCTTGCTACCGTGGCGGCATGGGACATCGTGAAGATCTGCTCGAAGGCGCCAAGAAGTGCCTGGCCGAGAAGGGGTTCGTGCGCACCACGGCACGCGACATCGTCAGCGCGTCCGGCACCAACCTGGCGTCGATCGGCTATCACTACGGCTCCAAGGACGCCCTCCTCGCGCAGGCGTTCATCGTCCTGATGGAGGAGTGGGGCGAGGGCTTCCAGACCGGCGTCGACGCCGACGCCGCCTTCCCGGACCGGTTCCGGGCGCTGTTCGAGGGGGTCCTGGACCGGCGCGAGGAGACGGCGCCGATCTGGGCGGCCAGCCTCGAAGTGGCCCTGGACCGGGACCGGATGCCGGAACTGCGCGCGCTGCTCGCCGCCTCGCAGGGCGACGGCCGCAAGGGTCTGATCGCGATGATGACGGGCGTCCGGGAGGAGGACATCACCGAACGCGAGGTCCGTACGGTCGGGGCCGTCTACCAGGCGCTGCTCAACGGCCTGATGGTCCAGTGGCTGTTCGACCCCGCGAGCGCCGCCACCCCGGAGGAGTTCACGGAAGGCATGCGTCGAGTGGCGCAGGGGTTCAACACGCCTTGACCAAACCGGCGTTCGCGGCCACCCCGCCGGGCGGCGGGGCTCGAAGCGGCGCAACGCCGGTTTTCCGTCGGGGCGGTGGGTGCACGCGGCGCGCAACTGCGCCGGCAGCCGCATCGGTTGTCGCCGGCCGCCGGAGGCGTCACGTCCCAGGTGGTGACGACCTTGTATGCGCGCGGCGCCGCCGGACGGGTCAGTGGTGCAGGCGGGAGGCCTTGAGGGCCATGTGGAGCAGGAGGCGGTCCTCGCCCTCGTCGAGGTCGAGGCCGGTCAGCTGCTCGACCTTGCCGAGGCGGTAGTAGAGCGTCTGGCGGTGCACCCCGAGGGCCGCCGCCGCGCGGCCCGCCTGACCTGCGCAGTCGAGGAACACCTCGGCCGTGCGGGCCAGTTCGCGGTGGGCGGGACTCAGCAGGGTCCTGGCCGCCGGGTCGTCCACCGGGCCGGTGGGGAGCGCCGCGAGCATCCGGTACGGACCGATCCGCGACCACTGGGCCACGGGGCCGAACCGCGGCTGGGCTGCGGCGGCCCGCGCCGCGGCGGTGGCCTGCGCCCAGGCCGCCGGCAGTTCCGCGAGGGCCCGGACGGGATCGGACACGCCCGCGTTCATGCCCCCGGCCCGCGCGGACACGGCGGCACCGGATGTCGCGGCACCGGACGCCGCGGCACCGGACGCCGGAGCGGCGCCCCGCCCGGTGGCCGACGGCCCGCCCCGGGGGCCGCCGGGGGCCGCTCCCGCGACCGCGCCGGTCGTCTCCGGCGCGCGCGGCAGCAGTCGCCCCAGGGCGGTCAGGGCCGGGGCCATGGCGTCGGTACCGCGCATCCGGACCAGCGCCGCGAGCCGTCCGCCGGCCCCCGCGTCCTCCGCCGGGACCACGCACACCGCCGCCGCGCCGGGGACCGACTGGGGGATCTCCCCGGTCCACGGCGATACGCACACCACCGCGTGCGGGCCCTCCCCGCCCGCCCCGAGGGCGAGCCGCAGCGCGGCCACCGCCATGTCCTGCTGCCAGCCGCGCCCCGCGGTGAGCACCGCAAGGAACTCCCGCGACAGGTCGGCGCCGGCCTTGGCCTCCTGCGCGAGCAGTACGCCGATCCGCTGGGCCACCTCCATGGCCGCGGCCAGCGCCTGGGGCCCGGGTCCGGCGGCCGCGGCGTCCGGGCCCTCCTGGTCGAGGAGCCACACGTAGCCCTGCACGATGCCCCGGTACCGCACCGGCAGGCAGATCCGCCCCCGGAACACGCCCGCGTCCGGCGCCGCGGGGATCCGTACGGGGCCCGTCGCGCGGGCGATGCCGAAGCCCTCGAACCAGGACCGGACGGCGGAGGTCGACTGCCGGGTCAGGATCGAGCGGGTCCGAACGGGGTCCAGGACGAGCTCGCCGCCCTCGCTGTCGCTGTCGTGCGCGCCGAAGGCGATCAGGCGGAAGTCCCGGTTCTCCAGCGTCGCGGGGGCGCCGAGGAGCGCGGAGATCTCGTCCACCAGGTCCTGGTACTCGTCCTTCACCCGGACATTCTCCCACCCCACGACCGGCTCTTCAGACAGATGTATGAGATCCGGGCCACGGATGCGTGACAGCTGTCGATGGCCGAGGATCGTGGGGATCCTTAGGTTTCACGGTGGTTTTACTTGCGTTTTCCCTACGGCCCCGGCCCATCCGGCGACGGACCGTACGTCTGCTTCTGCCACCCGTTGGAGGTGCCCCGTGCTGGGTCCCGCGATCCTCGCCGCTTCGCGCAGCGACAAGATGCGCCGAATCGTCTCTGCCGCCCCGGTGACCAAGCCCGTGGTGAACCGGTTCATCCCCGGTGAGACGGTCGACCAGGTCATCCCGATCGTCCAGGAACTCACGCGGAAGGGCCTGGAGGTCACGCTCGACGTCGTCGGTGAGGACATCACCGCCGTTGAGCAGTCCCACGCCGCCCGTGACGCCTACCTCCAGCTCATCGAGCGACTGGCCGAGCTCGGCCTGGGTGAGACGGTCGAGATGTCGGTCAAGCTGTCGATGTTCGGCCAGGCCCTGGAGGGCGGTCACGAGCTGGCCCTCGCCAACGTCCGCCCGGTCGTCGAGGCCGCCGCGGCCATCGGCACCACCGTCACCCTCGACGCCGAGGACCACACCACCCTCGACTCGATGTTCGCCATCCACGAGGAGCTGCGCCGGGACTTCCCGCAGACCGGCTGCGTGATCCAGGCCTACCTGTTCCGCACGGAGGCCGACGCCCACCGGCTGGCCGCCGCCGGCAGCCGCGTCCGGATCGTGAAGGGCGCCTACAAGGAGCCCGCCGAGGTCGCGTACCTCGACAAGGCCGAGATCGACAAGGCCTACGTCCGGATCATGAGGATCCTCATGGAGGGCGAGGGCTACCCGATGATCGGGTCCCACGACCCGCGCCTGATCGCCATCGCCCAGGAGCTGGCCCGGCAGGCGGGGCGCAAACTGGACGAGTACGAGTTCCAGATGCTGTACGGCATCCGCGGCGAGGAGCACCTGCGGCTCGCCGCCGAGGGCCACCGGATGCGCGTCTACACGGCGTACGGCACGGACTGGTACGGGTACTTCATGCGCCGCCTCGCGGAGAAGCCGGCCAACCTGCTGTTCTTCCTCCGCTCGATGATCACCAAGAACTAGGCACCCCACTAGCTCAAGGCCCGTCCCCTAGCTCAAGGAGTTCCAGCCCCATGGATGCTGTGACCCAGGTCCCCGCGCCGGTCAACGAGCCGGTTCACTCGTACGCCCCCGGCAGCGCGGAGCGCGCGCGTCTCGAAATCCAGCTCAAGCAGCTGTCCGAGAACCCGATCGACCTCCCGATGACCATCGGCGGCGTCAAGCGGATGGGCGGCGGCGAGCGCTTCGACGTGGTCCAGCCGCACGACCACAAGTCCGTCATCGGCACCTACGCCAACGCCACCGCGGCCGACGCCCAGGAGGCCGTCGACGCCGCCCTGGCCGCCGCCCCCGCCTGGCGCGCGATGGACTTCGACGACCGTGCCGCGATCATCCTGCGCGCCGCCGAGCTGCTGGCCGGCCCGTGGCGCGAGAAGCTGGCCGCGTCCACCATGCTGGGCCAGTCCAAGACCGTCCAGCAGGCGGAGATCGACACTCCCTGCGAGCTCGTCGACTTCTGGCGCTTCAACGTCCACTTCGCCCGGCAGATCCTCGCCGAGCAGCCCGCCGCGAACTCCGCGGGCGTGTGGAACCGCAGCGACCACCGCCCGCTGGAGGGCTTCGTCTACGCGATCACGCCGTTCAACTTCACGGCCATCGCCGGCAACCTGCCGACCGCCCCGGCCCTGATGGGCAACGTGGTCGTCTGGAAGCCGTCCCCGACGCAGACGCACTCCGCCGTCCTGCTGATGGAGGTCCTGGAGGCGGCCGGTCTGCCCAAGGGCGTCATCAACCTGGTGACCGGCGACGGCATCGCCGTCTCCGAGGTGGCCCTGAACCACCCCGAACTGGCCGGCATCCACTTCACCGGCTCGACCAAGACCTTCCAGTACCTGTGGAAGACGGTCGGCAACAACATCGAGAAGTACAAGTCCTACCCGCGTCTGGTCGGCGAGACCGGCGGCAAGGACTTCGTCGTCGCGCATCCCTCCGCCGACCACGCCATCCTGAAGACCGCCCTGACCCGCGGCTCCTTCGAGTTCCAGGGCCAGAAGTGCTCGGCCTCCTCGCGCGCCTACGTTCCCGCCTCCATCTGGAACGCCGGCTTCAAGGAGAGCTTCGCGGCCGAGGTCGACGGCATCACCATGGGTGACGTCCGCGACCTGGACAACTTCATCGGCGCGGTCATCGACGAGCGCTCCTTCGCGAAGAACAAGGCCGCGATCGACCGTGCGAAGGCCGACCCGACCTGCACGATCGTCGCCGGTGGCACCTACGACGACTCGGAGGGCTACTTCGTCCGCCCGACCGTCATCGCGTGCACCGACCCGGAGAACGAGGTCTTCACGACCGAGTACTTCGGCCCGATCCTCGCGGTCCTCGTCTACGAGGACGACAAGTACGACGAGATGCTGGCCCAGATGGAGTCCGTCTCGGCGTACGCCCTGACCGGCGCCGTCATCGCGCAGGACCGCTACGCGGCCGCCGACACGATGGAGAAGCTCCGTTTCGCGGCGGGCAACTTCTACATCAACGACAAGTCGACCGGCGCCGTCGTCGGCCAGCAGCCCTTCGGCGGCGGCCGTGCCTCGGGTACGAACGACAAGGCGGGCGCGGCCTCGAACCTGCTGCGCTGGACCTCGACCCGCTCCATCAAGGAGACCCTGGTCCCGCCGACCGAGTACGGCTACCCCCACATGGGCTGATCACGGCCCCGCCGAACCCCGCCCCCGCTCCGGTACCCCCAAGTCCGGAGCGGGGGCGGTTCCAATTGCCCCACCGGTACCGGTACCGCTCAGACCTCGACCATGACCTGGTCCAGGGACTTGCGCACCAGGTCCGGGACCTCGCAGTCGTCGGCCGGGTAGCCCACCGGGATGACCGCGAACGCCTTCTCGTTCTCGGGCCGGTTCAGGACGTGCCCGAGGAAACGCATCGGGCTCGGGGTGTGGATGAGTGCGGAGAGCCCGCTGAGGTGGAGGGCGGACAACAGCATGCCGACCGCTATGCCGACCGACTCGTCCACGTAGTAGTGCTTGCGCTTCGCACCGTCCGGCCCGAGCCAGTAGCGCTGCTGGAACACCACGATCAGCGCGGGCGCGTCCGTCAGATGGGTCTTCACGGCGTCCGTGCCGATCGGGCGCAGGGCGGCGAGCCATTCGTCGCCGAGCCGACCGTCGTAGGAGATCTGCTCCTCCTGTTCGGCGGCGGCGCGGATCTGCCGGCGGACGTCCGGGTCCTTGACCAGGACGAACGTCCACGGCTGTTGGTGGGCTCCGGAAGGAGCGGTGGCCGCGCAGGCGACGGCGTCGCGGACGACCTGCTCGGGCACCGGATCGGAGGAGAACTGGCGTACGGTCCGCCGCTCGTCCATCCGTTCCCTGAGTTCCGCGGCCCGCGCGAGGGATTCCCGGCTCGGCATGCGCGCCGGCCGGTAGGCGACGGGCCGGTAGGGCCGGCCGTGGGTGGGCGTCCACTGCTGTGTTTCTGGCGACATGGGAGGATCTTCCGTCCGCGCAACCGCCCGAGGCCAGTGTCACGTCATCACCTCATGTCCGTTGTGTACTGACAGGGGGGCTATGACCGTGGCGAACGTCGGTCGATTCGTGGACTGGGAAGGCTGTTTCAACGCCCGCGACCCGGGCGGGGCGGGAGCGCTGCGGCCGGGCCGCCTCGTGCGGGCCGACAGCCTCGACGGGCTGACCGCCCGGGGCTGGACCGCGGTGGCCGCGCACGGGGTGCGGACCGTGATCGACCTGCGGAACGACGACGAGCGGGGGGTGGACCAATCCCCTCGACCGGCCGGTACGGCGACCGTGCGGATCCCCCTCGACGGCATCGAACACCGGGACTTCTGGGACGTGTGGTGGGGCACTCCGGGATTCGGCACCCCCGTGTATTTCCGGCCTTTCCTGGAGCGCTTCCCCGACCGGGTGGCGGCCGTGGCCCGCGCCGTCGCCGATGCCGCGCCGGGCGGGGTCGCCTTCCACTGCGGCCTGGGCCGCGACCGCACCGGGATCATCGCGCTCGTCCTGCTGCGGCTGGCCGGCGCGACCCCGCGGGAGGTCGCGGACGACCACGGGCTGAGCGAGCCGCGGGTGCGCGCCCGGTACGCGGCGCAGGGCCACCCGTACGACCCCGCGGAGATCGAGGAGTACGTCACCGGCCTCGGCACCACCGTGCACGACCTCGCCGGCGACGCCGCCCGGTGGCTGGACGCGGAGGCGTACCTGAGGGCGGCCGGGCTGACCGGCGCCGAACTGGCACGGCTGCGCGACCGACTCACCGGGCCCCGACCCGACCCGACGCTGGTACCGTCCCCCGGCGGGACCCGCGGCGCGCGAGGAGCCGCCGGCCGACCGCTGGAGGACGAGCAGTGACCGTGACCCTGAAGCTGACCCACACCGCCGGGCTCGGCCCCGGCGAACGGGGCGAGATCCGGGCCCTGCTCGACGCGGCCTTCGACGGGGACTTCGCCGACGAGGACTTCGAGCACGCCCTCGGCGGCATGCACGTACTGCTCCGCGAAGACGGCCCCGGCGGCCCCGACGGCGCACTCGTCGCGCACGGCAGCGTCGTGCAGCGGCGGGTCCTGCACAACGGCCGGGCGCTGCGCACCGGCTACGTCGAGGCCGTGGCCGTACGGCCCGACCGGCGCCGGCGCGGGCTCGCCGGGCAGGTCATGGCCGAGCTGGAGCGGGTGATCGGCGGGGCGTACGTGCTGGGCGCGCTCTCGGCGTCCGAAGCCGGAGCGGCCCTGTACGAGGGCCGCGGCTGGCGCCCGCACCCCGGCCCGATCGGCGTCCTCGGACCGACCGGCCCCGAACGGCTGGCCGAGGAGGAGGGCTCCACCTACGTGTGGACGCCGCCGGGCGCGGCCCCGCCGGACCCGGCCGGGCGGCTGGACTTCGACTGGCGCGACGGGGACGTCCTTTAGTCGCCGCCGGACCGCCCGACCGCCCGATCGCCCGGACTATCCCGAGACGCTGGGCGCGCCCGTTTCGATGTGGCCGGTGTAGCGGCGGGACCAGGTGCCGTCGTTGTCCGCGAGGATCGTGAAGTCGTACCAGCCCTTGCTGTAGGCGACCGCGTTGAAGAAGTCCTCGCGGGAGGAGTTCGCCGGGACGGTGTAGGTCCACGGCCCGTCCGTGCGGTACGCGTTCGCCCGGACGGTGAAGGTGACCGGGGAGGCCGACGCGTTGGTCATCCTGAAGTACACCGCCATCTTGCCGGTGCCCGGCTCGACCGCGTAGCGGGCCGCGACCTCGACCGCCTTGCCGGGCTTGGAGGCGTCGCCGATGAAACGGCGCAGGAAGCGGTTCGGCCCGTACATCGAGATGTCGTACTTGCCGGAGCCGTGCCCGAGGCCGATGTGGAAGTAGTCGGAGCCGGTCGCCCCCGCGTCGACCGTGTACTGCCAGGCGGCCGTGTCCCGGTGCTGGTGGGGGTGGATCGAGAAGTGCGCGGGCCGCTTCGCCTGCCCGCCCTGGTTGGACATCGAGAAGTGGGCCGTGATCTGGCCGGCGGCCCCGAACTCCAGCCGGTCCAGGTTGCCGTTGACCTGGTACGGCAGGGCGCGCGCCGGGCGCGTGCCGGACTCCTGCGTCGGCAGGGCGTTGTCCTGCGGCGTCGGGTTGGGGAGCGGGGCGCAGGTCGACTGCCCGATGACCTTGGCGGTCGAGGGGAGGCCGGCGGGGACCCCGTAGACGGGGCGCGCGAAGTCGAAGACGCCGGTCAGGTCGCCGGTCACCCTGCGGCGCCAGGCGCTGATGTTCGGACAGGTGGCCGGGGTGCCGAGGGCCTTCGTCCAGGTCTCCATGAACCGCAGGACCGAGGTGTGGTCGAAGACCTCGGAGCTCACCCAGCCGCCGCGGGTCCACGGGGACATCACGAGCATCGGGACCCGGAAGCCGAGCCCGATGGGCAGGCCGTCGAGGTACTCGCCGGGAGTGCCGGGCGGGGCGACCGGCGGCGGGACGTGGTCGAAGAACCCGTCGTTCTCGTCGTAGTTGAGGAACAGGACGGTGGAGTCGAAGACCTCCGGGTCCGCGGCGAGCGCGCGGTACACCAGGTCCACGAAGTGCGCGCCGTCGCCGGGCGGGGCGTACGGGTGCTCCGAGAAGGCCTCGTTCGCCACGACCCAGGAGACCTGCGGAAGGGTGCCCGCGACGACGTCCGCGCGGATGGCGGCGGCGATGTCGTCCGGGGTGGAGCCCGTGACGCGCGGGACGGAGGCCATGCCCCGGTCGTGCAGCGGGTTGCCGGGGGCCGCGTCCGTGAACTTCTTGAAGTAGGCGAGACCGTTGTCCCCGTAGTTGTCCTGGGCGTTCTGGTAGACCTTCCAGCTCATCCCGGCCCGCTGGAGGGCCTCCGCGTACGTCTCCCAGGTCAGGCCCCGCTCCTCGCCGCCGTCCTTGCTGGAGGCGTCGATCGCGCCGCTCCACAGGAAGGTCCGGTTGGGGCCGGTGGCGCTGAGGGCGGAGCAGAAGTAGGCGTCGCAGATCGTGTAGTGGTCGGCGAGCCCGTAGTGGAACGGTATGTCGCCGCGGTCCAGGTGGCCGAGGGTGCGGGTCTGGCCGACGCCGGTGACCCAGTTGTCCATCCGGCCCTTGTTCCAGGCGGCGTGCTGCGAGGTCCAGCTGTGGGGCAGGTCGCCGGTGCACTGGGCCAGGGTCTCGCTGTCGGCGCCGCCCGCCGGCGGGGTGGAGGACAGCTTCCACGGGTACTGGCGGCCGCCCCAGTTGGGCTGGTTGAAGGTGCGCCAGCCGCCCGGGATGTTGCCGGCGGCGCGGTCGGCGAAGCCGCGCACGCCCTTCAGCCGGCCGAAGTAGTGGTCGAAGCTGCGGTTCTCCTGCATCAGGATCACCACGTGCTTCACGTCGGTGATCGTGCCGGTCGCGGCGGCGGCCGCCGCGGACGCCGGCCCGACCGCGGGCAGCGTCGCCCCCGCCACGAGCCCCGCTCCGATTCCCACGAACCCTCTGCGGCTGATCGGTGTCACTGGCTGCTCGCCTCCAACTCGGGTGCCCCTGCGGCACATCGACGGCAAGAGTGGCGGCAGCCGCCGCAAAGGTCTACAACCGTGCGGTAAGAACTCGGTGAACATCCGGAAGGCCGGAGTCAGCCATCGACGCGCACGAGCATCTTGCCCGTGTTCTCCCCGCGCAGCATCCCGATGAAGGCCTCCACGGTGCGGTCAAACCCCTGGAAAACGGTGGTGTCGGTGCCCACGAGGCCGCTGCGGAGGTGGGGGACCAGTAGATCCTCCAGCTCCTCCTGGAGATTGGTGTGGTGACGTACCAATACCCCTTCCATGCGAAGGGATTTGTGTACGACCTCGAAGAGGTTGCGGGGTGCGGCCGGAGCCCGGTCGCCGTTGTACATGGAGATCGCGCCGACCCAGGCGATCCGCCCGAACTCGCGCAGCGCGTCGATCGCGCCCTCCAGGTGGTCCCCGCCGACGTTGTCCACGTAGACGTCGATCCCGTCCGGCGCGGCCTTCGCCAGTTGCTCGCCGACGGGGCCGTCGTGGTAGTCGAAGGCCGCGTCGAGACCGAGGTGTTCCGTGAGGTGGCGCACCTTCGCCGGTGAGCCCGCGCTGCCGATGACGCGGCGGGCGCCGAGCAACCGGGCGATGCGGGCGGTGGCCGTGCCGACCCCGCCGGCGGCGGCGGACACGAAGAGGTCCTCGCCCTCGCGCAGGGCGGCGGTCCGGGTGAGGGCCGCGTACGCCGTCAGGCCGGTGCCGCCCAGGATCGACAGGTACGCCTCCAGCGGCACGCCCGCGTGGTCGGGCAGCTTGCGGGCTCCGTCGGAGCCGAGGGCGACCAGGGCGTGGGTGCGCCAGCCCGCGCGGTGGAAGACGAGGTCGCCCTCGGCGAGGCCCGGGTCGCGGGAGGCGACGACCCGGCCCACGGAGCGGCCCTCCAGCGGGGCACCCAGCGCGAAGCCGTCCTCGCCGCCGTCCATCAGGCCCCGGTGGTACGGGTCCACGGACAGGAGCAGGTTCTCCACCAGGGCGGTGCCGGGGGCCGGTTCCGGGACCGGGTACGCGGCGTACGTGAAGTCGGTGGCGGCGGGGAAACCGGAGGGGCGGGCGGTCTGGTGGACGGCGAGAGCGGTCTTCGTGGTCATGGCGCCGACGCTACGAAGGAATCCCCGGGCCGGGCAGGGGGTTGCGTTCATGGCAGCCGCCCCTCCATGAACACCGCTCATAGAACGAGGTGAGAGCCCCCGTGGCCGAGCTCCTCCCGCAGGAACTGCGGATCCTGGTCGCCGTCGCCGAGACGGGCGGCTTCACCGCCGCGGCCGCCCGGCTCGGGATCGGCCAGTCCGCCGTCTCGCACTCCGTGCGCGGCAGCGAGGGCAAGGTCGGCGCGGTGCTCTTCGAGCGCGGCCGCGCCGGGGCCTCGCCCACCCCGGCGGGGGAGCGGGCCGTCGCCCTCGGGCGGCGGATCCTGCGGCTGTACGAGGTCCTCGGCGCGGAGGCGCGCGCCGCCGGCCGCGCCGGGTCCGGGCGGGACGAGCCGGCGGGGGTCCTGCGCGTCGCCGCGTTCCGCAGCGCGGCCCTGCACCTGCTGCCGCCCGCGCTGGAACGCCTGACCGCCCGGCACCCCGGCATCCGGCCCGAGGTGCGGGTGGTGCGCGAACTCGGTGCCGGGACCGCGGGGGAGGTGGCCGCCGGCCGCGCCGACCTGGGCATCGCCACGCTGGGCCCGGGGGACCCCGTACCGCCGGGCCTGTTGGGCGGGGTGCTCGCGCACGAGACGTACGCGCTGGTCCATCCGGCGGGACACCCGGACCCGAGGGCGTTGCCGCTGCTGGACTGGGACGAGAACTGCGGTTCCTACACCCGTGACTGGTGGCGGTCCCAGGACTGGATCCCGCCGGCGACGCTGAAGGCCGAGGACGACGCGATGGTGCTGACGATGGTCGGGCGCGGCCTGGGCATGGCGATCCTGCCGGAGCTTTCCCTGCGGGAGGCCACGGAGGCGGTGGAGATCGCCCCACTGGGTCCCGGGGGGCCGGTGAGGCAGGTGGGATACGTCACCACACCGGAATCTGCCACAACTCTCGCTGTTAGGGCTCTGATCAGGGAACTCAGGGCTGAGAAGGTCTGAAAACGGAAGTCGCGGAGGGGTCATTCCGGCGGTTCGCCGTCTCAGATACTAGGAAGTCCGAGTAATTGCCGAGACATACAGCCGGACCTGCCCTAGCTTTGTAGGAGCCGAACGTCTCGCTGATCCAGCGAATGGCGGTCGTGAGCGCGCGCCCCTTGGCAGGCAACCCCTGCGGCGCACTGCTCCCCGCCTCTTCCGGCGCCTTGAAGGAACCCCTCATCCGTGGCCCCGCCACGCCGTGATCTCAAGGAGTCGATCACCATGACCCCCACCACCGCCGCAGCCCGCCGCGTCCGCCACTCCTCCCCGGCCGACGCCGACCGCAAGAACGCCGCCGCAGCCCTCCAGCGCGCCCTGGACCGCCGCGACAACGGCGGCTCGACCGGCCACTGAGCTGCTCCTTCCTTCCTCGCACACCCCCGGCCGGCTGACGTCTCGCGTCCACACGGGTCCACATCGTGGACGCGAGATGTCTGAGGGCTAAGACGCGGAGTACGGTTCCGTCATGTCGACCAGCATCAATCTCGCAGTGATCCCCGGTGATGGCATCGGCCAGGAAGTCGTGGCTCAGGGCCTCAAGGTCCTTACCGCGGTCCTGCCCGAGGACGTGAAGCTGGAGACCAAGGAATACGACCTCGGCGCCCAGCGCTGGCACCGCACCGGTGAGACCCTCCCGGAGGCGGAGCTCGAAGCCCTGGGGCACCACGACGCGATCCTCCTGGGCGCCATCGGTGACCCGTCGGTCCCGTCGGGCGTGTTGGAGCGCGGTCTGCTGCTGAAGCTCCGCTTCGCCTTCGACCACTTCATCAACCTGCGCCCGTCGAAGCTCTTCCCCAACACGGCCACCCCGCTCGCCGGCCGTCCGGAGATCGACTTCGTCGTGGTCCGCGAGGGCACCGAAGGCCCGTACACCGGAAACGGCGGCTCGCTGCGCACGGGTACCCCGGCCGAGGTCGCCACCGAGGTCAGCATCAACACCGCCTACGGCGTCGAGCGCGTCGTCCGCGACGCCTACGAGCGGGCCAACGCCCGCCCCCGCAAGAAGCTGACGCTGGTCCACAAGAACAACGTCCTCGTGTACGCGGGCCACATGTGGAAGAACATCTTCGACAAGGTCGGCCAGGAGTACCCCGAGGTCACCACCGACTACCTGCACGTCGACGCCGCGACGATCTTCTTCGTCACCCAGCCCGAGCGCTTCGACGTCATCGTCACGGACAACCTCTTCGGTGACATCCTCACCGACCTGGCCGCGGCCGTGACCGGTGGCATCGGCCTGGCCGCCTCCGGGAACATCAACCCGACCGGCGCCTTCCCGTCCATGTTCGAGCCCGTCCACGGCTCGGCGCCGGACATCGCCGGCACCGGCAAGGCGGACCCGACCGCGACGATCCTCTCGGTCGCCCTCCTGCTGCGCCACCTCGGTTTCGAGACCCAGGCGGTCCGCATCGAGGACGCCGTCTCCGCCGACCTCGCCGAGCGCGACGGCACCTTCCGGTCCACCGACGCCATCGGCGACGCCCTCGCCGCGCGAGTAGCCGGCTGACCCGGTAGCCCCATCCAAGGAAGCCGCCGGGTCGCTACCAACGGACCCGGCGGCTTTTCCTGTGCGGCCCCGGGTGCCACCATCTCCCCTGGGCCGCTCATGCCCCGTTTCACCGAAGCCTGGACGCGGGCGATAATCGAACGCGAGGCCGCGGAATACGGGGAAGCTCGGACGTCCTAGTACGCCGTGAGCGCGGTCCGCCCTACCCAACCGGTGAAGGACAAGCACTCATGACGACGCCCACGATCGAGCTGAAGCCCTCCTCGAACCCTCTGTCCGACGCGGAGCGGGAAGCGATCCTGGCCAGCCCCGGTTTCGGCCGCCACTTCACCGACCACATGGTGACGATCAAGTGGACGGAGGGACGCGGCTGGCACGACGCCGAGCTGGTCCCGTACGCGCCTCTGTCGATGGACCCGGCGAACATGACCCTGCACTACGCGCAGACGATCTTCGAGGGCCTCAAGGCGTACAAGCAGCCCGACGGCACCGTGGCCACCTTCCGCCCCGAGGCCAACGCCGATCGCTTCCAGGCCTCCGCCCGTCGCATGGCCATGCCGGAACTGCCGTCCGAGCTGTTCATCGCCGCCTGCGACGCCCTCATCGCGCAGGACCGCGCCTGGGTCCCGGACTCCGGTGAGGCCTCGCTCTACCTGCGGCCCTTCATGTTCGCCTCCGAGGTCGGACTGGGCGTCCGCCCCGCCAACGAGTTCCTCTTCATGGTCATCGCCTCCCCGGCGGGCGCCTACTTCCCCGGCGGCGTGAAGCCGGTCTCCGTCTGGCTCTCCGAGGAGTACGTCCGCGCGGTCAAGGGCGGCACCGGCGCCGCGAAGACCGGCGGCAACTACGCGGCCTCCCTCGTCGCCCAGGCCCAGGCCGCCTCGCACGGCTGCGACCAGGTCGTCTGGCTCGACGCGGTCGAGCACCGCTGGATCGAGGAGATGGGCGGCATGAACCTGTACTTCGTGTACGCCGAGGAGGACGGCACCCGGAGGATCGTCACTCCGGAGCTCACCGGCTCGCTCCTTCCCGGCATCACCCGCGACTCCCTCCTCACCATCGCCCGCGACCTCGGCTACACCGCCGAGGAGGGCCGGATCACCACCGAGGACTGGAAGCGCGACAACGAGAACGGCACCCTGACCGAGGTGTTCGCCTGCGGCACCGCCGCCGTGATCACCCCCGTCGGCTCGGTCAAGTCCGAGCGCGCCAACTGGACCCAGGGCAACGGCGAGCCCGGCGAGGTCACGATGGAGCTCCGCAAGGCCCTCCTCGACCTCCAGACCGGCCGCGCCGCCGACGCCCACGGCTGGATGCACCCGCTCGGTTAGGCGTACCGGGCGCGGTCGTCGCCCACTCGCACGGAAGGCCCCCGACCGGACCGGTCGGGGGCCTTCCGTCGTTGCGCTTGCGCGGCTCGAACGGTCGCCGTCAGCGGGCCCGGCGGCGCTCCGCCCGCCGGGCGCGGCGCGCGTCGGCGCGGGCCGCGCCGTCCGGCAGCATCGCGACGAGGGCGTCGCCGAAGAGGTACACCACCGCGCCGATCCCCTTGAGGGTCCGGATGATCACAGGGCCTGCGAGCTCGTCCATATCTGTTCCGCGTTCTTTCCTTGCTCCTGTGCGACCGCGGCGGGCGCGTCCGCCGACCGCGGGGTCAGCGCGGCGTAGACGAGTCCGCCGACGAGCCCCGAGAGGACGAAGCTGCAGTCCACGCCGCCCGTGAGGGCCAGCAGGGGGCCCTCGTAGAACGGTGTGGTGACGGCCGCGAGGCCCGTTGCCGCTCCGAGTGCCCAGGACACCGTCGCACGCGGGTTCCACCCCCCGCTGTACCAGTAGACGCCGCCGCGGGCCCGCTGGTTGAACACCTGGAGCGATTTCTCGTCGTACCGGCCGCGGCAGCGCACGTACCCGATCAGCGTGATCACGGCCCACGGGGTGCCGATCGCGGTGAGCACGAGGACGAACGAGGTCATCGCGGCCTGGGCGTTCCAGCCGAACGATCCGATGAACACGAAGGCGGTGGCGACGGCGGCGGCGACCAGGGTGGCCGTGGTCCGGGTGGCCCTCGGGACGATCGCGTCGAGGTCCAGGCCCATGGAGTAGAGCATCAGGCCCGCGTTGCCGATCGAGCCCGCCGCGGCCGCCACGAGCAGCGGCACCAGGTACCAGAACGGCGCGGCGGCCACGAGCGGCCCGGCGTAGTCCGCTCCGGCGCGGGCGGCGAGCGCGGTGTAGGTGCCGAAGAGCTGCGGGATCAGCAGACCGAAGAGGAGGCCGACCGCGGTGGCCCACAGCACCTTGCGGGGGCTGTGCCGGCGCGGGGAGATGTAGCGGGTGTAGTCGCCGAGCAGGGTGATGAAGGCGACCGGGCCGCTGAGCCCGGCGGCGACGGTGGCGAGCAACCAGGTCGGCCAGAAGGAGCCCAGCAGGTACGAGGTCTCCGGCGGCGCGGCGGTGGTGAAGTCCGGGGCGTACGCGAGGACGCCGACGGCCAGCAGGACCACCATGCCGACGGACAGGATCTTGCTCATGCGCAACAGCAGTCGGTAGCCGAACACGGCCCCGACGACGGTACAGGCGGCCAGTAGGCCGTACATCGCGGCGCGGGAGAAGCCCGTGTCGGGCAGCCCGGTGAGCCGGGACAGGGCCCCGACCATCACGTCGCCGCCGATCCACAGGGTCAGCGCGGTGTAGCCGAGCGAGAGCAGCAGTCCCACCACCGAGCCGACCAGCCGGCCGCGGACGCCGAACTGGGCGCCGCTGGAGGTGGACAGGTTGGTCGCGGTGCGCAGGGAGACCAGCGCGAGCGGGGCGGTGAAGGCGATGCCGACGAGGGTGCCGGTCACCACGGCGGTGACCGAGGGCCACAGGCCCAGTCCGAAGGACGGCGGCAGCCAGCCGAAGACGATCACACCGAGGCAGAGATTGGAACCGAGCAGGATCGAGACGAGGTCGCGGGGACCGCTCGTCCGTTCCTCCTCGGGGACGGTGTCGACTCCGCGCTGTTCGATGGGCATGGGGGACTCCCTTGGCAGGGCGGGGGGTGGTAGCGCTGGTGTTTGAGCGACACTCAATGTGACCCAGGTGTCGCCGCCAGGTCAATGGTTCCCTGCAAGGAAGTGAAGAGTTAGAGTGATGCTCTAACCCATTGACTCAAGAGGTGGTGGATCGGCGTGCGGCTGACCCCTACGGAGCGCGATCGGCTGCTGCTGCGCAGCGCCGCGGAACTGGCCAGGGCCCGGCGGGCCCGCGGCCTGAAGCTCAATGTCCCGGAGGCCACCGCGCTGATCGCGGACACCGTCTGCGAGGCCGCCCGGGACGGGAAGCGGCTGGCGGAGGCCATCGAGGAGGCCCGCGACGTACTGGGCCCAGACGACGTGCTGCCCGGCGTGTCCGACGTGGTCACCGAGGTGCACGTGGAGGCCGTCTTCGACGACGGCTCCCGCCTCGCGGTGGTCTCCGCGCCGATCCGGGGCGCCGCCTCCCTCGGCGACGACGCCCCCGGCGCGGTGGTCACGGGCCCCGGCGCACCGCAGCCGGAACCGCTGCTGCACCTGCACGTGCGCAACACCGCGTCGGTGCCGGTCAGCGTCACCTCGCACTTCCATTTCTTCGAGGCGAACCCGCGCCTGGATTTTGACCGCGCGGCCGCGTACGGGATGCGGTTGTGCGTGCCGGCCGGGTCCTCCGTGCGGTTCGATCCGCACGGCGGGGC
>NZ_JANFAK020000047.1 GCF_024721315.2 Streptomyces sp. Isolate_45 | reverse complement strand
GACGGTGCCGTGGCCGCGGGCGTCGTCGCGGCCGCCGGCCGGGCCGTCGGCGGCGGTGTCCTCCAGCAGCTTCTTGACCTGCGCCGGGGACAGGTCGGGGTGGGCGGCCTTGACGAGCGCCACGGCGCCGGAGACGAAGGCCGCGGCGGCGCTGGTGCCCCAGCCCTCGTAGTAGGAGCGGTCGGGGTCGGCGATGACCACGTCGACGCCGGGGGCGCTGACGGTGGCGTACCAGTGCCGGGTGGAGAAGGGTGCCTTGCGGCCCTGCCGGTCGACGGCGGCGACGGTGATCACCCCGGGGTAGGCGGCGGGGTAGGAGGTGTGGTCGCCGCGTTCGCCGCCGTTGCCCGCGGAGGCGACGACGACCACGCCCTTGCCGAGGGCGTACTGGACGGCCTCGTCCTCGGCGGCCTCGTGGTGGGCGGAGTCGCTGTCGTCGCCGAGCGACAGGTTGATCACGTCGGCCCCGTGGTCGGCGGCCCAGCGGATGCCTTCGGCGAGCGCGCCGGCCTTGACGTCGCGGGCCTCCTCGCGGCCGGGGTCGCCCTCCTCCAGGATCACCCGGACCGGGAGGATCTTCGCCTGGGGGGCCACGCCGAGCACGCCCTGCCCGCGGTGGGGGCCGTGGCCGCGGCCCGCGATGATGCTCGCCATAGCGGTGCCGTGCCGGGCCCAGGAACGGTCGCCGCGGCCGGCGCCCATGCCGACCAGGTCGGCGCCGTCGAGGACCTGTCCGGTGAGGTCGGGGTGGGTGGCGTCGACGCCGGTGTCGAGGACGGCGACGGTGACGCCGTCGCCCTGGGTGGTGCCCCAGGCCTCCTCGGCGCGCAGGGCCAGCAGGCCCCACTGGCGGTCGCGGATGGTGTCGGCGGCCGCCGGGTGCGCTGCGGTGAGGGAGAGCAGGGCGGCCAGGGCGAGGGCCCCGGCGGTGCGGGCGGGCAGCCGGACGGGCGCCCTGCGGGCGACTGCGGGGCGCGGTTCGGTCATCATCGGGCGTCCTCCGCCGTCGGTGCCGCCGAGGGGGCGGGTGGGGCGCCGAGGGCGGACAGCGTGCGTTCGAAGCGGGCGGCGAGGGCCTTGGCGTCGTGTCCGAGGCCCGCCTCGGTGACGATTCCGGAGGCGCTCGGGTGGGCCGCCTCCTCGGCGGGGACGGGCGCGTCCATGGCGCGGCCGTCGGCGAAGGCCGAGACGGTGTAGACGAGGGCCGGGACCCCGGCGACGACGGTCGTGCTCCAGGCGGCGCGGCGGGCGTCGGCGTACGCGTAGGCGGGCGGGGCGGGCAGCCGGCCGCGGAGCCCGTCCATGGTGACGGAGTCCGCGGGGGTGAACACCAGGCCGACGGTGACCAGTGAACTGCGGGTGGAGTCGGTGTAGGTGGCGCGGAGCACGCGCGTGCACCCGGCGGCGGCGAGCGCTGCCCGCCAGTCGGCGGCGAGGGCGGTCCCGCAGTCGGCGTCGGGCGCGAGGGCGGTCCGGGTCCAGCTGCGGTCGGCTCCGCCGGGGCCGGTGTCGGCGGCGTCCACCCGCGGCGGAAGCAGGCTGTCCACGGGGGCGGACCGCCAGAGCGAGGCGGCCTGCCGATAGGCGGCGTCCGGCGGCAAGGGCCGCCGCGCGTCGCGGTGTTCGCTCCAGGCGGTGGCGGCGGCGCCGGCGAGCAGGCCGATGCCGAGGAGGGCGCTCAGTACGGCGGCGCCGGTCCGACCGGCGCGGCGGGGCGGGCGGCCCTCGGATGCGGGCCGTTCGGTGGGCGCGGGCGGATCGGGTTCGCCGAGGAACGCGGTCCGTGGTGTCGACGTGGTCATCCGGCGGCTCCGCCCCCCGTTCCGTACGGCTGCCTGCCCGTACTCTACGGGGCGCGCGCGGCGACGGGACCGGGGCGAGTGCGGGCCCCCCGGGACCCGTGACCGGGGGCTCGGGTGCCCGGCTCCAGGGCCTACCCACTGGTAGGGGCATCTGGCAAGCTGCCGGGCATGACTTCCGACCGGGCCCGGTACGACCGGGCGACCGCGCACCTCGAAGCGCCGCTGGCCATCGTCGACCTCGGCGCGTTCGACGCCAACGCCGACGATCTCGTGCGCCGGGCCGGCGGGAAGCCGGTCCGGGTCGCCAGCAAGTCGGTGCGGTGTCGGGCACTGCTCGAACGGGTCCTGGCCCGACCCGGGTTCGCCGGGATCATGTCGTACACGCTCGCCGAGTCGCTGTGGTTGGCCCGGTCGGGGTTCGAGGACGTCCTGCTCGCCTACCCCTCCGCGGACCGGGCCGCCTTCGCCGAGCTCTCCGGGGACCCGAAGCTCGCCGCCGCGGTGACGGTCATGGTCGACGACCCGGCGCAGCTGGAGCTGATCGACCGGGCACGGGACGGCGGGACGCAGGAGATCCGGGTCTGCCTGGAGCTGGACACGGCGCTGCACCTGCTCGGCGGCCGGGTACGGATCGGGGCGCGGCGCTCACCGCTGCGGGAGCCGGAGCAACTGGCCGCTCTGGCGCGGGCGGTGGTGGCGCGGCCCGGGTTCCGGGTGGTGGGGCTGATGGGCTACGAGGGGCACGTCGCGGGCGTCGGGGACGCGCTCGTCGGGCGGCCGGTGCGCTCGCGGATGATCCGGCTGATGCAGGGCGCCGCCCGCAAGGAGCTGGCGGCCCGGCGGGCCGAGGCCGTACGGGCTGTCCGCGCGGAGGTGCCGGACCTGGAGTTCGTCAACGGCGGGGGCACCGGCAGCGTGGGGCAGACGGCCGCCGAGGAGGCGGTGACGGAGATCGCCGCCGGATCGGGGCTCTACGTACCGCGGCTCTTCGACAACTACACGTCGTTCCGCGGCCGGCCCGCGGCCCTGTTCGCGCAGCCGGTGGTGCGCAGGCCCGGGGTGGGCGTGGTGACGGTGCTCGGCGGGGGCTATCCGGCCTC
Organism: Streptomyces sp. Isolate_45; assembly: GCF_024721315.2. Taxonomy (GTDB): domain Bacteria; phylum Actinomycetota; class Actinomycetes; order Streptomycetales; family Streptomycetaceae; genus Streptomyces. Next base: position 51,155 of record NZ_JANFAK020000047.1, on the reverse strand, counting down.
GGGGGCGCCCGGTGCGGACCGGCTGCCCGTTCCGTACCTGCCGGAGGGGCTGCGCTACGACCCGCAGGAGGGGGCGGGCGAGGTGCAGACGCCGCTGTTGGGGAGTCCGGCGGACGATCTGTTGATCGGGGACCGGGTGTGGTTCCGCCACGCCAAGGCCGGTGAGCTGTGCGAGCGGTTCGACGCCCTGCACCTGGTCGAGGGCGACCGGGTGACGGCCACCGCCCCGACGTACCGGGGCGAGGGCCGCACCTTCCTGTAGCGCGCGGGGCGACGGCCGGTCAGGGCTGGAAGACCGTGTCCGGCTGGTCGGGGATGACGCTCGTGTCGCCCCGGAGGACGGGCCCGGGGGTCCCGTCGCGGTCGGTCCAGCCCGTCGTGGAGCAGGGGTAGGAGCTGCTCCTGCGGGGCTTCGGCTCGATGAACATCGGGGTGACGATCCACTTGCCGTCGCTGTTGTCGTAGGCCCGGCACATGATCTCGTTCTTGTTGCGGTTGACCACCAGGCGCAGGGCGGTCGCGTCGCGCAGGAAGGAGATGTCGGTGTCGGAGTCCCCGGCGGCGAAGACCTGGCGGCGGGCGGCGGGCTGGACCTGCTCGGCGGCCGCGCCGCGGATCCCGAGGACCTCCTGGTTGATCCAGCAGCGCTTGCCGTCGATGTAGGTGATCATCGTGTCGGCTCCGTCGCGTACGGAGCCGCAGCCCTGGAGGTGCGGGGTGAGCTCGCCGCCGCGGGTGGTGGTGTTGCGGACGCCGATGACGCGGTCGGCGGGTATGCCGACGCCCCGTGCCCAGACCTCGACGACGGGTTGCGGGGAGGCCGAGCTGATCCAGACGTCGAAGCCGGCCCGCCGGAGCGTGGCGATGAGGTCCTTCTGCTGGTCGTAGTAGCGGACCCAGCCGGTGGCCGTGCCGGTGCCGACCCGCTGCTCGGCGCCGACGGGCGCGGCGAGGTTCTCGGTGCGGGCGGCGGCGGCGAAGCCGCGTACCTGTCGGGCGGTCCAGCCCTGCATGAGTTGGGGCAGCCAGGCGTAGGCGGGTTCGGTGGTGCGGCGGTCCCAGCCGGCGAACGCGGCGACGCCGGCGCGGGTCGCGGCGGTGCCGTAGACGGCCTTGACCTCGTCGGCGCAGGCCGCACCGCGGGGGGTGCCGGTGGGCAGGGGGCTGCCGGGGCGGGCGAGGGGGCCGCAGGCGTCGGCGAGGGCTCGGGCGGCGGCCGGGGTGAGGTGGCGGCTGGTGGTGGACCAGTCGCCGCGGGCGGGTTGGCGGATCCTGCCGTTGCGCAGCAGCCAGAACATGGTGGCGTCGCCGACGTCGTTCTTGACGACGGTGTTGTCCCAGTCGAAGACGGCGACGGGCTTGGTGCGGCCGGGCCGGTGCGGGTCGCAGGAGCCGTGGTGGTCGATGAGTTCCTGGAGGCGGGCGCGGTTGTCGCCGTACCAACCGGCCGCGAGCTTCGGGGTGGAGCAGTGCGCGGCGGGGCGGGCCGCGTGGGCGGCGGGCCCGGCGGCGAGGAGGCCGCAGACGGCCGTGGCGGCGGCGAGGAGGGCTTGGAGGCGCCGGGTGGTGCCGGTTCTGGTCATTGGGTGGACGCTCCTGATACCGGTGGAGGGTGGCCCCGGCCACGTCCGGACGTCGTCGGGGCCGGGGAACACGACAGCCGGGCGTCGTGCGACGCCCGGCTGTCGGGATGGTGCGGTACGGGTGGACGCGCGGGGCGTCCGGCCCGGCTACAGGGGGGTGACGTACGCCCCGGAGATGCCTCCGTCGACGAGGAAGTCGGTGGCGTTGACGAAGGAGGAGTCGTCGCTGGCGAGGAAGGCCACGGCGGCGGCGATCTCGGTGGGTTCGGCGAACCGGCCGAGCGGGATGTGCACGAGGCGGCGGGCGGCGCGCTCGGGGTCCTTGGCGAACAGTTCCTGGAGGAGCGGGGTGTTGACCGGCCCCGGGCAGAGGGCGTTGACGCGGATGCCCTCGCGGGCGAACTGCACGCCGAGTTCGCGGGTCATGGCGAGGACGCCGCCCTTGGAGGCGGTGTAGGAGATCTGGGAGGTGGCGGCGCCCATGATGGCCACGAAGGACGCGGTGTTGATGATGGAGCCGCGGCCCTGGCGCCGCATGTAGGGCAGGGCGGCCTTGCAGCACAGGTAGACGGAGGTGAGGTTGACGTCCTGGACGCGGCGCCAGGCGTCGAGCTCGGTGGTGAGGATGGAGTCGTCGTCCGGGGGCGAGATGCCCGCGTTGTTGAAGGCGATGTCGACGGAGCCGTAGGTGTCGTGGGCCGTCTTGAAGAGGGCGTCGACCTGTTCCTTGTCGGTGACGTCCACCTGGACGAAGGTGCCGCCGACCTCCTCTGCGGCGGCCTTGCCGGCGACCGGGTCGATGTCGGCGCAGACGACGTTGGCGCCCTCGGAGGCGAGGCGGCGGGCGGTGGCCAGGCCGATGCCGCTGCCGGCCCCGGTGATGACGGCGGTCCGGCCGACCAGGCGGCGGCAGACGATCTCTTCGTTGGTCTGGCTGGTCATGTTTCTCAGGCCTCCGTGCTGATGAAGACGTTCTTGGTTTCGGTGAAAGCGGTGAGGGCGTCCGGGCCGAGCTCGCGGCCGAGTCCGGACTGTTTGTAGCCGCCGAAGGGGGTCCAGTAGCGGACGCTGCTGTGGGAGTTGACGGAGAGGTTGCCCGCGGCGACGGCGCGCGAGACGCGCAGGGCGCGGCCGACGTCTCGGGTCCACAGGGAGCCCGAAAGGCCGTAGTCGGTCGCGTTGGCCAGGCGGACGGCGTCCTCCTCGTCCTCGAAGGGCAGGACCACGGCAACCGGCCCGAAGACCTCTTCCACGGCGACGGGCGCGGTGGGAGCGGCGTCGGTGACGAGGGTGGGCGGGTACCAGAAGCCGGGGCCGTCGGGGGCGGTGCCGCGGACGGCGGTGAGGTCGTCGGTGACGTAGGAGCGGACGCGGTCGAGCTGGGCGCGGGAGATGAGCGGGCCCATCTGCGTCTTCTCGTCGAGGGGGTCGCCGACGACCACCGATTCGATGCCGGGGGTGACGAGCGAGAGGAACCGGTCGTACACGCGGCGTTGGACGAGGATCCGGGTGCGGGCGCAGCAGTCCTGGCCGGTGTTGTCGAGGAAGGCCATGGGGGCGGCGGCCGCGGCGGCTTCGAGGTCGGCGTCGGCGAACACGATGTTGGGGCTCTTGCCACCGAGTTCGAGGGTGACCCGCTTCACCCGGTCGGCGCACTTGGACATGATCCGCTTGCCGACGCCGGTGGAGCCGGTGAAGACGATCTTCGCGACGCCGGGGTGTTCGACGAGGGCGTCGCCTGCGACGGCCCCGTGGCCGGGGAGCACCTGGAAGAGGTGCTCGGGGATCCCGGCTTGGAGGGCGAGTTCGGCGAGGCGCAGGGCAGTGAGCGGGGTGGTCTCGGCGGGCTTGAGGATGACGGCGTTGCCCGCGGCCAGGGCGGGGGCCAGCCCCCAGGCGGCGATCGGCATGGGGAAGTTCCAGGGGGCGATCACGCCGATGACGCCGAGGGGTTCGAGGAAGGTGACGTCGATGCCGCCCGCGACCGGGATCTGTCGGCCGGAGAGGCGCTCGACTCCCCCGGCGGCGAAGTCGAGGAGGTCGCGTACGTTGCCCGCCTCCCAGCGGGCGTTGCCGATGGTGTGGCCGGCCTCGCGGACCTCCAGGAGGGCGAGTTCCTCGACGTGCGCGTCGACGACCGCGGCGAAGCGGCGCAGGAGCCTGGCCCGGTCCGCGGGTGCGGCGGCGGCCCAGCCGCGCTGGGCGGCGGCGGCTCGTGCGACGGCGGCGTCGACGTCGTCCCGTGTGGCGGCCGGGACGGTGGCGACGACTTCCTCGGTGGCCGGGTTCAGCACTGTCAACTGGACAGGGGCCAGCACTTCGGACACGTGGTGCCTCTCTGGTTCTTCGGAACGGTCGGTGCGGTCTGCGGGGTGCGGTGTGCGGGCGGTGTACGGGGTGTGGTGTCGCCCGCGGCCGGTTACAGGCGTTCGAAGGAGCGGCGCAGTTCCCAGTCGGTGACGGCGGAGTCGTAGGCGTCGAGTTCGACGCGGGCCATGTTCCGGTAGTGGGCCACGACTTCGGGGCCGAAGGCGGCCTTGGCGATCTCGCTGTTCTCCCAGAGTTCCGCGGCCTCCCGGAGGGTGGCGGGGACGTGCGCGTAGTCGGCGGTGTAGGCGTTGCCCGGACAGGACTCGGGGAGTTCCAGGCGGTTCTCGATGCCGTAGAGGCCGGCCGCGACCAGGCCGGCGACGGCGAGGTAGGGGTTGACGTCGCCGCCGGGGAGGCGGTTCTCGAAGCGCATGGAGCGGCCGTGGCCGACCACGCGCAGGGCGCAGGTCCGGTTGTCCACGCCCCAGGCGACCGCGGTCGGGGCGAAGGATCCCGGGCGGAAACGCTTGTACGAGTTGATGTTCGGGGCGTAGAGAAGGGAGAAGTCGCGCAGCGCGGCCAGTTGGCCGGCCAGGAAGTGCCGCATCACGGGTGACATCCCGCGTTCGGCGCCCTCCCCGTCACCGGCCATCGCGTTGTGCCCGTCGGCGTCGGCCAGGGAGAGGTGGATGTGGCAGGAGTTGCCCTCGCGCTCGTCGTACTTGGCCATGAAGGTGAGCGAGACGCCCTCCTGGGCGGCGATCTCCTTGGCTCCGGTCTTGTAGACGGCGTGCTGGTCGCAGGTGGTGAGCGCCTCGTCGTAGCGGAAGGCGATCTCGTGCTGGCCGAGGTTGCACTCGCCCTTGGCGGACTCGACGACGAGTCCGGCGGCCTGCATCTCGTTGCGGATGCGGCGCAGGAGGGGTTCGACGCGGCCGGTGCCGAGGACGGAGTAGTCGATGTTGTACTGGTTGACGGGGGTCAGAGCGCGGTAGTTGGCGTTCCAGGCCTGTTCGTAGGTGTCCTGGAAGACCATGAACTCCAGCTCGGTGCCGACCATCGCGGTGTAGCCCAGTTCGGCGAGGCGCTCCAGCTGATGGCGCAGGATCTGCCGGGGCGCGGCGACGACGGGTGTGCCGTCGCTCCAGGCCAGGTCGGCGAGGATGAAGGCACTGCCGGGGTTCCAGGGGATGCGGCGCAGGGTGGCGAGGTCGGGGTGCATGGCGAAGTCGCCGTAGCCCCGGTCCCAGGAGGACATCTCGTATCCGTCGACGGTGTTCATGTCGGTGTCGACGGCGAGGAGGTAGTTGCAGCCCTCGGTGCCGTGGGCGAGGACCTCGTCGAGGAAGAACTGTGCGGCGAACCGCTTGCCCTGGAGTCGTCCCTGCATGTCGGGGAAGGCCAGGACGACGGTGTCGATCTCACCGCTGGCGACGAGGGAGCGGAGCTCCTCGGGCGCGAGCGGCGGCTTGCGGTCTACCACTGGAATCTCTCCTTCGGTGAGCCGAGGAGGCCTAAGGTATTGAATAGAACCATTGCTTGGGAAGGGGAGGAGCCGAGATGACCGACACGGCGAGCGAGGGTGGCTCGATCGCGCGGCTGAATCCGGTGCTGCGGCAGGTCCGGGCGGGCAACGGTTTCGAGGAGGCGCTGGAGCAGATCCTCCAGGTCGTCCGACTGGGCCTGGTGCCGGGCGGCGAACGGCTACCGCCGGAGCGGGAACTGGCCGAGCGGATGGGGATCAGCCGGGTCACCCTGCGGGAGGTGCTGAAGGTGCTCCAGGACCAGGGCCTGGTCGAGGCGCGGCGCGGCCGGTACGGCGGAACCTTCGTCCTGGCCCGCCCCGACACCCCGGCGGGCGGCGCCGAGGAGGAGCTGCGCAGACGGGTCGCGGGGGTGGACATCGAGGACGTCCTGAGGTTCCGCGAGGTGCTGGAGGTCGGCGCGGCCGGACTGTGCGCCTCGCAGGGGCTGACCGAGGAGGGCTCCGAGCGGCTGCTGCGCGCCCTGGCCGCCACCCACGACGCCCCGCTGCCCGACTACCGCCGCCAGGACACCCTCTTCCACCTGACCCTGTGCGAACTGGCCGGCTCCGCCACGCTGACGGCCCAGTACGCGGCCGTCCGCGCGAGCGTGAACGACCTGCTGGACTGCATACCCCTGCTGGTGCGAAACCTGGAGCACTCGCAGCAGCAGCACTCGGCCCTGGTCGAGGCGGTCCTGGAGGGCGACGCGGACGGGGCGCGCGAGACGATGCGCGAGCACTGCTGCGGCACGGCGGCCCTGCTGCGCGGGTTCCTCGCGTGAGCGACGGACGGCTCGCGTGGGGGTCAGGGCCCGCGCGCACGCGCCGTGACCAGGAGTGACCGGGAGGTTTTCGTAACCCCTGTTTAACGCAGGGGTCTTGCGCGCTCCACTCCCCTGACGCAAAGGTACGCCTCACAACCATTGCCCTAGGCAGGAGCGCACATGGCCGACGACATCGCACCCGTGCCCGTCAAGACACCAGCCGGGTCCGGCTCCCCCGGCTCGGGCTCCCCCGGCGGCGGCTCCCCCGGCGGCGCGGACGCCGAGTACCTGCAACGCCGCACCCTGCGCCGGGGCAGCGCCGGCTGGCTGCTGCTGACCGGACTCGGCGTCGCCTACGTGGTCTCCGGGGACTTCTCCGGCTGGAACGTCGGTCTCGACAAGGGCGGCTTCGGCGGCCTCGCCATCGCCACCGTGCTGATGGGCGTCATGTACGCCTGCCTGGTGTTCTCCCTCGCGGAACTGTCCACGATCCTGCCGACGGCGGGCGGCGGCTACGGCTTCGCCCGGCGGGCCCTGGGCCCGTGGGGCGGCTTCCTGACCGGCACCGCCATCCTGATCGAATACATACTGGCCCCGGCGGCGATCGTCATCTTCATCGGCGACTACGTCGAGTCACTGGGCCTGTTCGGCCTGACCTCCAGTTGGCCGGTCTACCTCGGCTGCTTCGTCGTCTTCATCGGCGTCCACCTGTGGGGCGTGGGCGAGGCGCTGCGCTTCAGCCTCGTCGTCACCGCCATCGCCGTGGCCGCGTTGCTGATCTTCGCGATCGGCGCGCTCACCGAGTTCGACGCGTCCTCGCTCGACGACATCGCGGTCGACACGAGCGCGTTCGGCGCGAACTCCTGGCTGCCGTTCGGCGTCCTCGGCATCTGGGCGGCCTTCCCGTTCGGCATGTGGTTCTTCCTCGGCGTCGAGGGCGTGCCGCTGGCCGCCGAGGAGGCCAAGGACCCGGTCCGCTCGATGCCGAAGGCCCTCGCCATCTCCATGGGCATCCTCGCCCTGCTCGCCCTGATCACCTTCTTCGCCGCCACCGGCGCACAGGGCTCCGACGCCGTGCGGACCGCCGGCAACCCGCTGGTCGTGGCGCTGGAAGGGGACGGCGGACCGACCGCGCTGAGCCGGTTCGTGAACTACGCGGGGCTGGCGGGCCTGGTCGCCTCCTTCTTCTCCCTCATCTACGCCGGTTCCCGCCAGCTGTTCGCCCTCTCCCGGGCCGGGTACCTGCCGCGCTTCCTGTCGCTCACCTCGAAGCGCAAGGCTCCGTACCTCGGCCTGGTGATTCCCGGCGCGATCGGGTTCGCCCTCGCGGCGGCCACCGGCAACGGCGCCCGCATGCTGAACATCGCGGTGTTCGGCGCGACGATCTCGTACGCCCTGATGGCCCTCTCGCACATCGTGCTGCGCCGCCGGGAGCCGGGCCTGGAGCGCCCGTACCGGACCCCGGGCGGCGTGCTGACCTCGTCCGTCGCGTTCGTGCTGGCCCTGTCGGCCCTGGTCGCCACCTTCCTGGTGGACAAGGACGCGGCGTTCATCGCGCTCGCCGTCTACGCCGTCGCCCTCGCCTACTTCGCCTTCTACAGCCGCCACCGACTGGTCGCGTCGGCTCCGGAGGAGGAGTTCGCCGCGCTGGCGGAAGCCGAGGCGGAGTTGACCCGGGACTGAAATCCTGAGCCCCGTCGGCTCCCGAGCCCACCCGTCCCACCTCTGAGCCCCACCGTTCGGCACCACCACCGGAGGTAAGCCCGTGCCCAGGCCGCTCATCGGCATCACCACGTACGTGGAGGAGTCCACCCGCTACGGCGTGTGGGACCTGCCCACGTCCCTCGTCCCCGCCGACTACCACGCGCTCGTCCAGGCGGCGGGCGGCGCGGCCGTGCTGCTGCCGCCGGACGACCCGGGGCGGGCGGCGGAGGTCCTGGAGCGGGTGGACGGCCTGGTCGTCGCGGGCGGCCCCGACGTGGACCCCGTGCACTACGGTGCCCCGCGCGACCCCCGCACCGGCGCCCCGGCGACGGTCCGCGACGCGTGGGAACTGGCCCTGCTCGCGGCGGCCCTGGACTCCGGCACCCCGGTGCTGGGCATCTGCCGGGGCATGCAGGCGCTGAACGTCGTCCTGGGCGGAACCCTGGTCCAGCACATCGACGGCCACGCCCACACCCCGGGCGTCGCCGGATGGCACCCGGTCCGACCGGTCGCCGGCACCCGCTACGCGGCGCTGGTCCCGGAGGAGGCGGACGTACCCACCTACCACCACCAGGCGGTGGACCGGCTGGGCCGGGACCTGGTCGTCTCCGCGTACGCCCTGGACGGCACGGTGGAGGCGATCGAACTCCCCGACCCCGCCCCGTGGGTGGTCGGCGTGCAGTGGCATCCGGAGCGCGACAAGGACACCCGGGTGATGGCGGCCCTGATCGAAGCGGCCGCCGCCCGCTCCCCGTACGCCCTCACGGGGGCCACGACCCGGTAGCCGCGGGACGGGCGGGACTTCTGCGCGGCGCCCCGGTGCCGTGACGGCACCGGGGGTCGGGACCAGGGCGGTTGTGAAGGTCTCGCCCGGCCCGCGACGTCCGGTGCCGCGCCCTTCGGGCGCGGCACCGCTTCACGACACGCCCTGGGGTCGGGCCCGGGTCAGGGACAAGAGGTCCCGGGCCGGGCCCGCCGGGCGGTTGCCTGTGGGCCACACCGCGCGCAGGGCCCGGCCCAGGTCGGCGCCGGCGACGGGCACGGCCACCAGTCGGCGTCCGGCCAGCTCGTCCCCGAGCGCGAGCTCCGACAGCACGCACGGCCCGGCGCCGCTCACGGCCGCCGCCTTCACGGCCGTGGTCGACGCCAGCTCCAGCAGGGGCTCGGCCAGCCCCCCGCACCCCGCCAGCGCCGCGTCGAGCACCTGCCGGGTGCCCGAGCCCCGCTCCCGCAGGATCAGCGGGGTCTGCGCCAGCTCGGCCGCCGCCACCGCCCGGGTGCGCCGCGCCCAGGGGTGCGAGGGGGCCACCGCGACGACGAGCCGGTCCTGCGCGATGACCGCCGAGTCCAGCCCCTCCGCGACGAACAGTCCCTCCACGAAGCCGAGGTCCGCGTCGTGCGCGAGGACCCGCTGCGCGACGTCCGCCGAGTTCCCGGCGTGCAGCGACACCGCCGTCCCGGGCCGCTCCCCGCGCAGGGCGATCAGCCACCCCGGCAGCAGGTACTCCGCGATGGTCATGCTGGCCGCCACCCGCAGCCGCGAGTCCCGGCGGCCCCGTAGCGCCTGCGCCCCCGCGTCGAAGGCCTCGGCCGCCTCCACCACGCGTCGGGCCCAGTCCGTCACCAGCGCGCCCTCGGCCGTGAGGGTCGACCCGCGCGGGGACCGGTCGACGAGCGCCACGCCCAGCCGGGTCTCCATCGCCCGGATCCGGCTGCTCGCGGCGGGCTGGGTGATGCCCAGCCGCCGCGCCGCGCCGCTCAGGCTGCCGACGCGTGCCACCGCGAGCAGCAGTTCCAGCGCGCCCAGGTCCGGTACGCGGTGCGCCAGCGGAACCCACTCGTCGTTACCCATAACATCAGTTTATGGCCTCATAGGAACGCGGCCTCTGCCCGCCCCCGGCCACCGGGACGAGGCTGGACCCATGGCCACCACCCTCGCGCCGACCCGCGCCACCGGCACCACCGGCACCACCGGCAGCAGCCGCACCACCAGCACCCGCTCCGCGACCGCGCCCCGGACCCACAAGGCCCCGGCGCTGCGTCACCTCGGCCCCAACTGGTACGCCTCCGTCATGGGTACGGCCATCATCGCCAACGCCGGCGCGTCCCTCCCCTACCAGCTGCCCGGCCAGCGCACGGTCTGCCAACTCATGTGGGCGCTGTCCGCCGTCGCCCTGGTCGTCCTCCTCGCCGCCCGCGGCGGGCACTGGCTCCACCACCGCGACCAGGCCCGCGCCCACCTGCTCGATCCGGCCGTCGCACCCTTCTACGGCTGCCTGTCGATGGCCCTGCTGGCCGTCGGCGCGGGCACCATGACCGTCGGCAGGGACCTGATCGGGGAGCGCGCCGCGCTCGCCGCCGACATCGTGCTGTTCTCCACCGGGACCGTGATCGCCCTGGTCATGGCCGTGGTCGTGCCCTACCTGATGGTGGTCAGGCACGAGGTCCGCGCGTCCCAGGCCACTCCCGTCTGGCTGCTGCCCGTGGTCGCCCCGATGGTTTCCGCCGCCGTGGGCCCGCTGCTGATACCGCACCTGCCCGCGGGCCAGCCCCGCGAGGCGATGCTGCTCGCCTGCTACGCCATGTTCGGCGTCAGCCTGCTGGCGACCCTGATGCTGCTCCCCCTGATCCTCGGTCGGCTGATCGTCAGCGGCCCGCTGCCGCTGGCGCTGACCCCCGCCCTGTTCCTCGTCCTGGGTCCCCTCGGCCAGTCCGTCACCGCCGTCAACCAGCTCGCCGACGTGGCTCCGGGGGCCGTCCAGGGCCCGTACGCCGGAGCGTTCGGCGCCTTCGCGGTCGTCTACGGGGTCCCCGTCATGGGCTTCGCCCTGCTGTGGCTCGCCCTCGCGTCGGCGATGCTGGTCCGCGCCGCCCGCGCCGGGATGCCGTTCGCGATGACCTGGTGGGCGCTGACCTTCCCCATGGGCACCTGCGTCACCGGCGCCGCCGGCCTGGCCCGCCACACCGGCCTGACCGCCTTCTCCTGGCTGGCCGCGGCCCTCTTCGCCGGTCTGCTCGTCGCCTGGCTGCTCGCCGCCGGACACACCCTGCGCGGCCTGTTCGGCGGCCGGCTGCTCGCCGCACCGCGTTGACCCCCCGCCCCGCGCGAACGCGGCCGGCACTCAGCCCAGCGCCGTCCCCAGGGCCGCCGCCAGGACCGCCGGCGCCTCGGCCAGCGAGGGCCCGTACCAGGTCAGGTGGCGGCCGCTGACCAGCGCGGCGGGCAGGCCGGGGAACGCCTCCGGCCCGTCCCCGGCGGTGAACCGGTAGGGCTCGTCGGGCAGGACCACCAGGTCGCATCCGTGCGCGGCCGCCTCCGCCGGCATCCTCCGATACCGCTCGGCGTGCCCGGCGTGGACGTTGCGCACACCGAGGCGGGCCAGCAGGTCCCCGGCGAAGGTGTCCCGACCCAGCACCATCCAGGGCCTGCGCCAGATCGGCACGACCGCGGTGAGCTCGCCCACCGGCTCGGCCCTCGCCCAGGCCTCCGCGGCGTCCGTCAGCCACCCGGGCCGCTCCAGCCCCAGCGCCCCCACGAGGACCCGGTCCAGTTCGGACAGCGCCTGCGGGAGGTCCCGTACCTCGGTGACCAGCACCTCCGCCCCGGCCTCGCGCAGCGCCGCCAGGTCGGGGGCCCGGTTCTCCTCCTCGTTGGCGATGACCAGGTCGGGGCGCAGCCCCAGGACCGCCCGTACGTCCGGGTTCTTCGTCCCCCCGATCCGCACGGCGCCCCCGAGGTCCGCCGGATGCGTGCACCAGTCGGTCACCCCGACGAGCAGGCCGGGCGCGCTGACCGCGACGGCCTCGGTCAGCGAGGGCACGAGCGAGACGACGCGCACGGGATCAGTGCCCCGGTGACGGGGGCTCGGACGTGGCGTGGATGTGGTCTCCGACCGCGACCACCAGGATCCGGGTGTCCTCGCCGGTGGCCCGCCAGCGGTGGCGCACGCCGCCCGACAGGAACAGGGCGTCACCGCTCTCCAGCCGGTACGCCCGCCCCTCTGCCTCCACCTGGCAGGCACCGGAGATCACGTACATCAGCTCGTCGTTGCGGTGCTGGTACTCGCGTCCGGCGTCCTGCTCCCCGGTGAACTCCAGCGCGTGCAGCTGGTGGTGTCCGCGAACGAGCGGCCGTACGCCGGGCACCGGGGTGAGGCCCGATTCGTCGCCGGCGCGCACGAGGTCCACGGTGCGCGCGGTGTCGGAGGCGGCCAGCAGCTCGACCGCGGTCGTCTCCAGGGCATCGGCGACCCGCTCCAGGGACCGCATGCTGGGGCGGGCGCGCTCGTTCTCTATCTGACTCAGGAAGGGCACCGACAGACCGCTGCGCGCCGACACGGCGGCGAGGGTCAGGTGCAGGGCACGGCGCCGCTTGCGGACGGCCACTCCCACCCGCAGCGGTTCCTTGGAGTCCTTCTCCTTGTCGCTTCCGGCGGCGGGACCGTTCCCGAGGTTCCCGCCGCCCGTGCCGTCCGCGATGTTTCCGTCTTCCTTGTCGTTCATTTCGGGGCTGCCCTCCCCTGTCCTCATCGCACATCGGTGTGCTGTAAGCACCTTACGCAGCAACCGGCCCCGGATTCGCGTGCAAGGGCGTACGGGGCCCGGCCCCCGGCAGCATCCCGTATCCTCCCGGTCACCCCGCGTCGCCGTCGGGGGCCCGCCACAGCACTCGGTCGCCGTCGACGATCACGACGTCGCCTTCCGGGCGGACCAGCAGCCGGGCGCCCGGGTGGCCGGCGGTGCCGCTGCTCCACACGGTGCGGGCGGCGTCGTCGCGCACGCTCAGCTCCCCGTCGCGGGAGAAGTGCGCGTCGTGGCCGGTCCCCGCGGTGCCCGTGCTCCAGGGGCGACCTCCGTCGCGGTCCAGCAGGACGAGGTCCCCGTCGGCGCCGAACGCGAGGCGGGCGTCGCCCGCGTCGAGGACGTCCCCGACCCGCAGGACGGTGCCGGGGTGGACCTCGATGGAGGCGTCGAGGCCGCCGTCGACGAGGCGGCGCAGGGTGGTGAGGGAGGGCGTGAAGGCGTAGAGGGCGCCCTCGGTACGGACGAAGCGGCCGAACTTGAGGGTGGTGGCCCGGCCGCCGCTGTCGGAGGGGGTCTCGAAGGCGACCGGCGACTCGGGGCCGAGCACGGGGTCGGCCCCGACGCGGGGGTTGCGGCCGGGCGGGAAGTCGACGTCGTTGATCCACCGCTTGGCGACGAACTCGAACTGCTGGACGAGGTCGGCCTGGTAGCCGATGAACAGCAGGCCGCGCGGGCTGTCCGGGCCGCCGGCGCCGCCCTGCGGCGCCGCGGGGTCGTAGGCGGGTCCGTACGGGATGCCGCGGCGGATGATGCGGCGCCCGTCCAGTTCGGCGGCGGCCAGCGGGGGACGGCCGGGAACGGTGACGAGGCCGTCGCGCGGGTTGCCCTTGCGGATGTGCGCGAAGAGCGGCGTGAGCCAGCCCTGCGGGTCGTCCCCGTACGTGAGGTCGGCGTCGGGGTCGCGTCCGGGCGGGCCGGGCTTCTCGGCGGCGGGGCAACCCGCGATGGGGGTGCCGCCGGGCCAGCGGCCCACCATGCGGGCGGCGAGCCAGGTCGAGGTCGCCTCGGGCGGCGCGGCACCGGCCTTCTTCAGTTCCGCGAGCCGTTCTCCGGCCTGGTCCCACCAGCCGGGCACGTCCTGGGCGAGCCGGCGGACCACCTGGAAGGACCCCCCGGTGGCCCAGGCGGGCAGTCCGGCGGGTCGCCGCCCCACCTTCTCCTGCCCGACGACGAACTCACCGGCCGGCACGATCCGGGTGCCGGGCTTCCCGAGCACGGTGGCCGCGCCGGCCGGGTCGGGCTCGTCGAAGCCCCGTACGCCGGGCTGGCTGATCCCGTCGGCGAACCCGAAGTGCTCGTGCCCGCGCAGGGCCCCGGTCAGGGTCGCCCCGTCCTGCCGGAACACGACCGATCCGCCGGCCGCCCGGACCGCGTCCCGGTGCCGGGCGACGGCCTCGGCGAGCCGGCCGGGATCGTCGGCGGCCAGGCCGAGGACGGCGTGGACGGCCCGGCCGGGTTCCTCGGCGCCGAACAGCCAGGAGTCGGGGGCGCTGGGCCCGGTGTCCCCGAGCGCCTCGGCGCGGCGGGCGGCGCCCTGGCTGAACGCCTCGGCGGTGCCGCCGGCGGGCAGGGCGGGGAAGGGGTCGCGCCCGGCGAGCAGGCGCAGGCCGGGGTGGGTGAGGGACAGGCTCGTCCACAGTGCCGACAGGGAGGAGGGGTCGGTGCCGCCGGACTTCACCCGCGCGGCGCTGAAGGCCGCGTTGAAGCGGGCCATCTCCTCGGTGGTGGAGATCTCGGGCAGCAGTCGGCCGAGCCAGCGGCGGGCCATCCCCGCGCCGCGGAAGTGCAGCAGCAGCAGGCAGGCGTGGTCCTTGCGGGACCCCGCCAGGACGTCGCCCTGGGTGTCGCGGTCGCCGCGCAGCGGCAGTTCGACGGCGGCCCCGGCCGCGGCCCGTCCGGCGGGAACGGCGCCGGCCGGGTCGCCGGGGAGGGCCGCGGTGACGGGGGCGGCCGCCTCCGCGGCCCAGGGGCACGCGGTGAGCGCGGCGGTGGCGGCCCCGGCCACCAGGACGGATCTGCGGGCGGGGCCGAAGGGCGGGGCTGCGTCCATGGGGGCTCCTGGGTGAGTGACGGGGGAAGGCGCGACGGCGGCGCCGAGGGGGAACGACACCCGTGCCCCGGCCGGCCCCCGCCGGGGGCGGGGGGCGAGGGGCCGACACGGGCGGACGGGCGCATGCGGACAGCCGGACGGACAGGCGGGCTGACGGACCGACGGCCCGACGGCCCGACGGACGCGACGAGGCGGCCCGGCGAGCCCCCTCCCGGCGGCCGACGCAGACTCGGACCGTCAGCGGGCGAACCGCCCCGACGCCCAACTCCCGCTCCACGGCGACGGGCTGACTCGGCGACGGCAAGCGGGGGAATCGGGTTCGACGGCGGCCGGGCGCTCGACCGGGAGAGCGGTGACGACGTGCATGGGCGTCCGAAACTCCTCGTACGGGGGGGGGCCGGGCGGGCAGAACGTCCTGCCAGTGGTCACACCCTCCGGGAAAGATCGCGGACGCGCGCGGCGGGACAACTGTTGGAGTGACGAAACGATCACCACGGGTGACCCGCGGGGTGCCGGGTCGGGTGCGGCATCATCGTCTGCGTGACGACACGACGCCTGATGCTCCTCGACACCGCTTCCCTCTACTACCGCGCCTACTTCGGCGTTCCGGACTCCGTGAAGGCCCCCGACGGCACCCCGGTCAACGCCGTCCGCGGGCTGCTCGACTTCATCGGCCGGCTGGTCCAGGACCACCACCCCGACGACCTTGTGGCCTGCATGGACGCGGACTGGCGGCCGCACTGGAGGGTGGAGCTGATCCCCTCCTACAAGGCGCACCGCGTCGCGCAGGAGACGGAATCCGGTCCCGACGTGGAGGAGACCCCGGACACCCTCGCCCCCCAGGTGCCGATCATCGAGGCGGCGCTGGACGCGTTCGGCATCGCCCGCGTCGGCGTCGCCGGGTACGAGGCGGACGACGTGATCGGCACGCTGACCGCCCGCGCGACCGGGCCGGTGGACATCGTCACCGGCGACCGGGACCTCTACCAGCTGGTCGACGACGCACGGCGGCGCCGCGTCCTGTACCCGCTCAAGGGCGTGGGGATGCTCCAGGTGACCGACGAGGCGTGGCTGCGCGAGAAGTACGGCGTGGACGGCGCCGGGTACGCGGACCTGGCGCTGCTGCGCGGCGACCCGAGCGACGGTCTGCCGGGCGTTCCCGGTGTCGGCGAGAAGACCGCCGCCAAGCTGCTGGACGCCTACGGGGACCTGGCCGGGGTCATCGCCGCGATCGACGACCCGAAGTCGAAGTTGACCCCCACACAGCGTAAGCGGCTGGATGAATCCCGGCCGTATCTGGCGGTGGCGCCGAAGGTCGTGCAGGTGGCCTCGGACGTCCCGCTCCCGGCCTTCGACCCGGCGCTGCCAAGGGTTCCGGCGCAGCCCGAGGTGGTCGACGCGCTCGCCCATCGGTGGGGTCTGGGCGGAGCGATCTCGCGCCTGAGCAGCGCGCTGCTCTCATGAGGTGCTAACTTAGGTAATCCTAAGTTTCAGGGGAGTTCAGGGAGACGCCGTGGCAGAAGGACGCGCCCGCACTGTCGGCACCGCAGTGGTCGTACGCACCGAGCGGCTGACGCCGCACATGGTCAGGATCGTGCTGGGCGGTGACGGACTGTCGGGCTTCGATGCGGGTGTGTACACCGACCACTACGTGAAACTGCTGTTCGCGCCCGAAGGCGTGCGGTACGCGGAGCCCTGGGACCTGGAGCGGATCCGCTCCACCCACCACCGCGAGTTCTGGCCGCGCCAGCGCGCGTACACGGTCCGCCACTGGGACCCGGCGCACCTGGAGCTGACCCTGGACTTCGTCGTCCACGGCGACGAGGGCCTGGCCGGACCGTGGGCGGCCCGCGTCCAGCCCGGCGAGCTGGTCCACTTCCTCGGCCCCGGTGGCGCGTACGCACCCGACCCGCTGGCCGGCTGGCACCTCCTGGCCGGTGACGAGAGCGCCCTGCCGGCGATCGCGGCCGCGATGGAGCGGATGCCGGTGGGTGCGCGGGTCCACGCCTTCGTGGAGATCGACGGTC
Source organism: Streptomyces sp. Isolate_45 (assembly GCF_024721315.2). GTDB lineage: Bacteria > Actinomycetota > Actinomycetes > Streptomycetales > Streptomycetaceae > Streptomyces. The sequence goes on along the minus strand of NZ_JANFAK020000047.1, from coordinate 34,608 downwards.
CGGCCGACGAGCAGAAGTTCGCCACCCCGGACGGCGTGGTGCCGGTGTGGCTGCACCGCGGCGACCGCCCGGTGGGCGCGGCCCTCGTGGAGGCCGTCACCTCCTTCGTGTTCCCCTCCGGCGACGTGCAGGCCTTCGTCCACGGCGAGGCCGGCTTCGTGAAGGAACTCCGCCGCCACCTGCGCCTGGACCGCGGCGTCCCGCGGGAGCGCCTGTCGATCTCGGGCTACTGGCGCCAGGGCGAGACGGACGAGGGCTGGCGCGCGATCAAGCGGGACTGGAACGCCTCGGTGGAGGCCGAACAGGACCTCCGCCCCCGCGCCGCCGCCTGAGGGAACCTTTCCCCACCCCGGATCCTCAAGCTCCGCCGGGCAAGCCCCGGGCCGACCCCATCCCGCCCCCCGCAGCCGCCGGAGGGCGGGACCGCCCGTTCGGCGGGACAATGTCCGCATGCGTACGCTCCGCGCGGCCGGGCTGGCCGGGGCCGCGTTCGTCCTCGTCGCGACGGGTTCCGCGGCAGCGGCCCCGGCGGCCCCGACGCCGCCCCCTCCCCCCAAGCCGCTCCTCACCGACACCGACGTCGCGGGCGCGCTCGCCCGCCTCGACACGACGGTCAGGGACGGCATGCGCAGCACCGGTGTTCCCGGCGTCTCGGTGGTCGTGGTCCACCGGGACAAGGTGGTCCACCTCCAGGGCTACGGCGTCCGCAGGACCGGCGAGGGCGGCGCCGTCGATGCGGACACGGTCTTCCAACTGGCCTCCCTCTCGAAGCCGATCTCCTCCACCGTCGTCGCCGGCGCGCTCTCCTCCCCCGACGCGTGGGACACGCCCCTCGGCCGGACCCTGCCCGGCTTCGCCCTCAAGGACCCCTGGGTCACCGCCCACGTCTCGGCCGCCGACCTGTTCTCGCACCGCAGCGGCCTCCCCGACCACGCCGGGGACCTCCTGGAGGACCTAGGCCACGAGCAGCCGTACATCCTGGACCACCTCCGCTTCGAGCCCCTGACCCCCTTCCGCGCGAGTTACGCCTACACCAACTTCGGGCTCACCGCCGCCGCCGAGGCCGTCGCCCGCGACCACGGCGCCGGCTGGCAGAAGCTCAGCGACGACACCCTGTTCAAGCCCGCCGGAATGACCCGTACCAGCACCGAGTTCTCCGCCTACGCGAACGCCCCCGACCGCGCGTACGGCCACGTCAAGAACCCCGACGGCACCTGGAGCCCGCGCTTCGTCCGGGACGCCGACGCCCAGGCCCCGGCCGGCGGGGTCAGTTCCACGGCCCGCGACATGGCCCGCTGGCTACGCCTCCAGCTCTCCGGCGGCACCCTCGACGGCAAGCGCGTCATCCCGGCCGACGCCCTCGCCCGCACCCACCTCCCCGAGATCGTCGCGCAGGACCGGACCCCCCAGGGCACCCCGCAGTTCTACGGCCTCGGCTGGAACGTGAGCTACGACCAGGCGGGCCGGCTGCGCCTGAGCCACTCCGGGGCCTTCGACCTCGGCGCGAACTCCAACGTCACCCTGCTCCCCCTGGAGCAGCTCGGCATCGTCGTCCTGACCAACGGCGCTCCCGTCGGCCTCGCCGACGCCGTCGCCCTCGACTTCTTCGACACCGCCGAGCACGGCAGGCCGAGCACCGACTGGCTGGCGCTGACCGCCTCCCTCTACGCGCGGGCGGAGGACGCGAACCGCTCCCGCACCGACTACGCGCGACCGCCGGCGGGCGCCCGCCCGGCGCAGGACTCCGGCGCGTACACCGGCACGTACGACAACGCGTTCTACGGCCCGCTCACCGTCACCTCCGACGGCAAGGACCGGGGCAACGGCAAGGGCCTCACCCTCTCCCTCGGTCCCGGCCCCAAGCGCTTCCCGCTGACCCACTACGACGGGGACACCTTCAGCTTCGTGACCTCCGGCGAGAACGCCGTCGGCCGCACCGGGGTCACCTTCTCCGACGGCACGGTCCGCGTCGAGTACCTGGACGAGAACCACCTGGGCACCTTCACCCGAGAGTAGCCGCCTACCCTGGTCCCTGATGACCCGCAGATCCCACGTGCCGCCCTCGCCCCTGCCCCAGCTCTCCGGCATCGACCCGGTCCGGCTACGGCTGCCTCCCGACCCGGAGGACAGGTGGCCGACCCTCGGCGCGTACCTGGCCGAGCGCTACGCCGGCACCCGCGGCGCCGAGTCGATGGCCCGGCTCCTCTCGGCGGGCCGGGTCGTGGGCCCGGGCGGCCGGGTGCTGCGCCCTGAGGACCCGTACGAGCCGGGCGGCTGGATCTTCTTCCACCGGGACATGCCCGCGGAACCGCCGGTGCCGTTCCCGATCCGTGTCGTGTACCGGGACCAACACCTGCTGGTGGTGGACAAGCCGCACTTCCTGGCGACCACCCCGCGCGGCAGCCACGTCTTCCAGACCGCCCTGGCCCGGCTGCGCCAGGAACTGGACCTGCCGACGCTGAGCCCGGCGCACCGGCTGGACCGGATGACGGCGGGGCTGGTCATGTTCAGCATCCGCCCCGAGGACCGCGGCGCCTACCAGCTGTTGTTCCAGAACCGGCAGGTCCGCAAGGAGTACGAGGCCCTCGCGGTCCACGACCCGGCGGTGGAGCTGCCCCGCACGGTCCGCAGCCACATCGAGAAGGTCCGGGGCGTCATGGCGGCGACCGAGGTCCCGGGCGCGGAGCCCAACGCGGAGAGCCTGGTCGAGCTGACCGACGTCCGGGGCGGCCTGGGCCGCTACCGGCTGACCCCGCACACCGGCCGCACCCACCAACTGCGGGTGCACATGAACTCCCTCGGCCTGCCCATCCTCGGCGACCCCGTCTACCCGGTGGTCGCGGAGCCCGTCGAGCCGGCCGACTACCGCCGTCCGCTCCAGCTGCTGGCGCGGACCCTCGCCTTCACCGACCCGGTGACGGGCCTCGCCCACCACCTGGAGACCGGCCTCACCCTCAGGGCCTGGTCCGACCGCCCCGGCTGGGAAACGGGCCCTACGTCCCTTTGACGACAGGCCTTAGGGCGGTTCCGCCACACCCGCGATGCGCAGCGCGGCGTCGGCGGCGGCCTCCGCGAACGCGGCGGGCGGGCGGGCCGGGTCGGAGCGGTGGATCAGCATGACGCCCTCGATCAGCCCGAAGACGAGATCGTTGCGCAGCGTCAGGCCGGCCTTGTCCCCGGCCAGTTCGGCGCCGACGGAAGTTCCCTTGAGCAAGGTCCGGTAGGTGTCGCGCAGTTCGGCCCGCATGCGCCGGAACTGCCCGAAGCGCTGCCCGCGCAGCTCGGGGAGCAGGTAGAGGGCGCCCAGGTTGTGCGGTCCCCCGCACAGCAGCAGGACGTCCGAGCGGCACAGCTCCCACAGCCGCCGGGCCGCCGGCCGGCCCGTCTCGGTGAGGAGCCGCCGGGAGAGCACCAGTGAGGGTGCGACCGTGGACTCCAGGAGTTCGGCGAGGAGTTCCTCCTTGCCACTGAAGTAGTGGTACATCGTGGCCTGCCGCATTCCGGCCCGTTCGGCGACCGCCCGCGTGGTGGTGGCCCCGTACCCCCGCACCGTGAACAGCTCGGCCGCCGCGCACAGGAGTTCCTCGCGCGGCGGCCGGCCGGTATCCGGTCTCAACTGGTCGGCGCGTGGCCGACCGACCCGTCTCGGTCCTTCGTCCGTTCCCGCACTCATGCGCCGATCGTCGCACAGGACACGACGAATCGATCATGGCAAGAGATGAGATCCGGCCATGACGGGTCTAGGAGGAAGCCCCAAAAGCGCCTAGCCGACCGAACTGTAGGCCACTACGCCCCGAAGCAGTCCGTCCACGGCCTTACGGGCATTTCGCGCCACCGTGCTCCCGCCGGCCGAGGACGGCGGAGCGGAGGACGACGGCGCCGCAGCCGCGATCTGCCCGAGGACGTCGATGACCTGCTTGCACCAGCGGACGAAGTCGCCCGCCGGCATCTCGGCCTCGCGCAGCACCTCGTCCAGGCTCTTGTCGGAGGCCCACTGGTACGCCGCCCACGCGAAGCCGAGGTCCGGCTCCCGCTGGCCCACGCCCTCCGCCTGGTTGATGCGGTGTTCCTCCTCCAGCGCGTCGAGCCGACCCCAGATGCGGACCATCTCGCCCAGCGCCGCCTTCGCCGCGCCGCCCGGCACCTTCGGCGCCACCGCGTCGTCGGCCTGCCGCGATTCGAAGACCAACGCCGATACGCAGGCCGCCAGTTCGGCCGGACTCAGCCCTTCCCACACGCCTTCGCGCAGGCACTCCGAGGCCAGCAGGTCCAGCTCGCCGTAGAGACGGGCGAGCCGCTTGCCGTGCACGGTCACCTCGTCCTCGCGCAGGTAGTCCAGCTCGGTGAGCAGCGCGTGGATCCGGTCGAAGGTGCGGGCGATGGTGTTCGTCCGGCCCTCGATGCGCCGCTCCAGCTGCTGGGTGTCGCGCTTGAGCCGGTGGTAGCGCTCGGCCCAACGGGCGTGGTCCTCGCGCTCGTCGCAGCCGTGACAGGGGTGGGCCCGCAGCGCGGCCCGCAGCCGGGCGATCTCCCGGTCGTCGGCCGCCGCGGCCCGGCCCGGCCGGTGCCGTTCCGGGGCGTGGTGGCCCGCCTTGGCGCGCAGCGCGGACGCCAGGTCCCTGCGGGACTGCGGCGAACGGGGGTTGAACGTCTTCGGGATCCGCATCCGGTCGATGGCCTCGACCGGGACCGGGAAGTCGATCGCGGCGAGCCTCTTGACCTGCCGCTCGGCGGTGAGGACGAGCGGGCGCGGACCCTCGGTGTACTCGTGCCCGCGGTGTCCGTTGACCCGTCCGGCCGGCACGCCCGGGTCCAGGACGAGCGCCAACCCGGCGAACTTGCCGGTCGGCACGTGGATGACGTCGCCCGGCTTGAGCCGCTCCAGGGAACCGGCCGCCTGCACCCGGCGCTGCGCCGCGCCCTGCTTGGCCAGGTCGGTCTCGCGGTCCTTGAGGTCGCGGCGCAGTCCCGCGTACTCCTCGAAGTCCCCGAGGTGGCAGGTCATGCCCTCCTGGTAGCCCTCCAGGCCCTCCTCGTTGCGCTGCACCTGCTTGGAGATGCCGACGACGGACCGGTCGGCCTGGAACTGCGCGAAGGAGGTTTCGAGCAGTTCGCGCGAGCGGTGCCGCCCGAACTGGCTGACCAGGTTGACGGCCATGTTGTAGGAGGGCTTGAAGCTGGAGCGCAGCGGATACGTACGGGTACCGGCCAGGCCGGCCAGTGCCACCGGGTCCATGCCGCGCTGCCACAGCACCACCGCGTGGCCCTCGACGTCGATGCCGCGCCGCCCGGCCCGGCCGGTCAGCTGCGTGTACTCGCCGGGGGTGATGTCGGCGTGCTGCTCGCCGTTCCACTTGACGAGCTTCTCCAGGATGACCGTGCGCGCGGGCATGTTGATGCCCAGGGCGAGGGTCTCGGTGGCGAAGACGGCCTTGACGAGGCCGCGTACGAAGAGTTCCTCGACGACCTCCTTGAAGGTGGGCAGCATGCCCGCGTGGTGCGCGGCGATGCCCCTCTCCAGGCCTTCGAGCCACTCGTAGTAGCCGAGGACGTGCAGGTCCTCGGTGGGGATCGAGGCGGTCCGCTCCTCGACGATCTCACGGACCTTCAGCCGCGCGGAGTCGTCGTTGAGCCGCAGGCCCGCGTACAGGCACTGTTGGACGGCGGCCTCGCAACCCGCCCTGCTGAAGATGAAGTTGATGGCCGGCAGCAGGTTGTCGTTCTCCAGCCGCCCGATGACCTCGGGGCGGGCGGGGGTCCAGATCCGGCTGCGGGAGCGGCGTTCGCGCTCGCGGTCGGCCTCGCGGACCATCTTGCCGCGCCGGCGGTCCTTGGGGTTGTAGGTGCGGCTGTTCTCCTCACGGGCCATCCGCAGCAGGTCGGGGTTGACCTCGCGGCGGCCGGAGCCGCGGCCTCCGTGGTCGGACTCCTCCTCGAAGAGGTCGTAGACCCGACGCCCCGCCATGACGTGCTGCCACAGCGGTACGGGCCGCTCCTCGGAGACGATGACCTCGGTGTCGCCGCGCACGGTGTCGAGCCAGTCGCCGAACTCCTCGGCGTTGGAGACGGTCGCGGAGAGGGAGACCAGGGTCACCGACTCGGGGAGGTGGATGATCACTTCCTCCCAGACGGCTCCGCGGAACCGGTCGGAGAGGTAGTGCACCTCGTCCATCACGACGTAGCCGAGGCCGCGCAGCGCCTGCGAGCCCGCGTAGAGCATGTTGCGGAGCACCTCGGTGGTCATCACGACCACGGGGGCGTCGGCGTTGACGCTGTTGTCACCCGTCAGCAGGCCCACCTTGTCGGCGCCGTAGCGCTTGACGAGGTCGGCGTACTTCTGGTTCGACAGGGCCTTGATGGGCGTCGTGTAGAAGCACTTGCGGCCCTGTTGGAGGGCCAGGTGCACGGCGAACTCGCCGACGATGGTCTTGCCCGAGCCGGTCGGGGCGGCCACCAGGACGCCCTTGCCCGCCTCCAGTGCCTTGCAGGCCTCGACCTGGTACGGATCCAGGTCGAATTCGTACATCTCGCGGAAGGGTGCCAGTGAGGTGGCTTCTTCGGCGGCGCGGATCCGGGCAGCGGCGTACCGCTCGGCGGGAGAGAGTTCTTCGGTCATCTTGGTATCGAGCCTACCCGTCGCCTCCGACAACAGTCGCGATCATTTACGCGAGCAGCCGCAGGGCCCCGGGGACGCACTCGGCGGTCACCGGGAGGGCTCCGAGGGGCTCGCCGTCCGCGTAGGCGCCGAGCCCGGCCGCCTCCAGGGTGACCTTGGCGGCCCGGTGGACGCTCACCCGCGGATGGTCGAGGTGCGCGCCCTTGTAGACCTGCGGGAACACCCGGAGCAGGGTCCGGCGGCTGCAGTTCCCGACGACCGTGACGTCGAGGAGGCCGTCGTCGGTGACGGCGTCCGCGCAGATGCGCATCCCGCCGCCGTACGAGGACCCGTTGCCGACGGCGACCAGCGCGGCCCCGGTCTCGATGGGCGGCCCGTCGTCGAGGGTGATCCGGTAGGGCGCGGGCCGGAACGCGGCCAGTTCCAGCGCGAGGGCCAGGTCGTAGCGGAACCTGCCGAGCGGCAGCCGCATCCGGTTGCCGCGGTCGTTGACGCGGGAGTCGAAGCCGGAGCACAGCACGGTCCCGAACCAGCCGCCGCGAACGCGGCCGAGGTCGGTCTCCCGGATCCGGCCCTCCTTGAGGGCCTCGGCCGCTTGCCGTGCCGCCCGCCCGGGTTCCCGTACGGGCAGGCCCAGCGCGCGGGCGAAGTCGTTGCCGGTGCCGGCGGCGACCACCCCGAGGGGGACGTCCGTGCCGGCCAGGGCCTGGAGGGCGAGGGAGACCAGCCCGTCGCCGCCGACCGCGATCACCGCCCCGGTGCCGTCGCGGACCGCGGCGCGCAGTCGTGCGAGCGCGTCGGCCGCGTCGGTGCCGACGACGGTCCTGACCTCATGGCCGGCCGCCCGGAGCGCCGAAGCGGCCGGCTGCGCGGCCCGCGCGCCCCGGCCGCGTCCGGCGGTGGGATTGACGAAGAGGGTGATCTCGGCGGTCACCCGGCGCAATCCATCCGTCAGGTCGCGTCGTCGTAACCGTTGATCCGCTGGCGTCCGCCGTCGGCCTGTTCGGGCAGCGTGGACGGGGCGGCGACGGGTTCCATGGCGCCGACGGGCGCCGGGGTGAGGTCCAGTTCGGCGGCCTCGTCGTCGTCGAGGCCCGCGTCGGGGTTGTTGCGGGCGCGTCGGCGGTCATTGACCAGACAGACGGCGAGCGCGACGAAGTAGAGCCCGACGATCGGGGCGGCCAGCGACAGCATGGTGAGCGGGTCACCGGTCGGGGTCGCGAAGGCGGCGAAGACGGTGATGCCGAGGACCATGGCCCGCCACCAGCTCGCCAGCCGCTTGCCGGTGAGGACCCCGGTGATGTTCAGCAGGATCAGCAGCAACGGCAGCTCGAAGGCCAGGCCGAAGACGACGACCATGCGCGTGACCAGGTCGAGGTAGTCGTCGACCGGCAGCAGGTTGCGCGCGTGATCGGGGGTGAATTCCAGGAGGATCGTGGCGGTCTGCGGGAGGATCTTGTACGCGAGGACGGCGCCCGCGCCGAACAGGGGTGCGCCGATCGCGACGAAGCTCATCGCGTACTTCTTCTCGTGGCCGTGCAGACCGGGGGCGGTGAACGCCCACAGCTGGTAGAGCCACACCGGAGCGGAGAGCACCACACCGGCGGCGAGCGAGACCTTGAGGGCGATCGAGAACGGCGCGATGAGGCCGTTGACGGTCATGTCGGCGCAGGGGCGGCCGTTGCGCTGCGAGACGACGCCGTCGGTACAGCCGACGGAGTCCAGCATCGGCTTCAGCATGAAGTCGATGAGGTCCTTGTAGAAGAAGGCCGCCACGACGGTGATCACGAGGATCGCCAGGACCGACTTCAGCAGACGGTTTCTCAGCTCACGCAGGTGCTCGACAAGAGGCATCCGCCCTTCGGCGTCCTTGTCCGCTTTCTCCTGCTTGCGGGCAGACTTGAGCAACCCACGTCCCTTGTCTCGTTGCAGATGACTGGCGCGTGGCGGTGGTGACCGCCCGTGTCAGCTCTTGGCGGTGTGGTTGGGCTCGCTGACGGGGCGGGCGCTGGTGACGTCACCGGGGGCGGCCTGGATCGTGCGCGGGGCCGTGGTCTGCTGCGGGGCCTGGTCGGCGACCGTGGCGGCGGTCGCTGCGTCCTCGGCCTCGCCGTCCTTCTTCATGGCCTTGGCCTCACTCTTGAGGATGCGGGCCGACTTGCCCAGCGAGCGGGCCATCTCGGGGAGCTTCTTGGCGCCGAACAGCAGCACGATGACAGCGATGATCAGAAGGATCTCAAGGGGCTTCAGATTGCCGATCATGTGTGTCTTCCTTCTCACCGAAACGGCTGGTTGTGGTGGCCTGAGCTGATTTCGGATCAAGATCCGCCACCGCTCTGACATCGATCGTAACCCCCGAGGGTTAACGCCCGGCAATCCCCAGGGGTATCCACGCTGGTGCGCGACTCAGACGGTACGGCTCCCACTCCACCTTTTCCATGGGCGTGCGGACACCGGAGTACGGGCGGGGGCGTACGCCGACCGGCCGCCCGCGCCCGCCGCACTACGGACGTACCGCTCCGCCCGCCCTGGCCAGGTCGGCGGCGGCCCGCTCCAGGTCGCCCGAGGCTTCGGTGATCCGGCGGCTGGCCTCGTCCACCTGACCGGCGAGCCGCCGGACCTCGACGAAGACCCGTACGGCCAGTACGGAAAGGACGGCCACCCCGAGGAAGCCCAGGGCAATTGCGAGCATCGGCCACAGCATGGGAGGAGCCTATCCCCTGCCACGAACGCTGCGCAGGGTGCTCACGCCACCGCCGGTGAGGAGCTCCACGATGCGCTCACCGGCGGGTTTGCGGACCTGGACCGCGCACTCGGGACAAGTGAAGGAGTAGAAGGTGGTACGCCTGCTGCCGCCGATGGCCAGCCGCAGCGCGCCGGCCGCGAGCTCGAACCGGGCCCGGCACTCGGGACAGGCGGCCTTGAAGGTGACCGGCCCGGCGCCGCCGCCGGCGACCGGCTCCGGCGCACCGGAGGTCCGGCCCGACGCGGGTCCGGATGTCGCTGCCATCGCTCCCCCGCTCCCTAGACCTGTTCCCCGTACCCGGCGAGGGCTTCCGTCGCGGCCTTGCTCGCGCTCCGCGCCAGGTCCGCCGGCGACACGATCCGCCCGTCACGGCCCAGGCGCAGCGCGAGGCGGCGCAGCGAGGCCGGGTCGGGACTGCGCAGCGTGATCCGCAGGCCGCCGTCGGGCTGCTCCTCGGCGCTGTCGTGCGGGTAGTACTCGGCGACCCAGCGGCCGCCGGGGCCGACCTCGACCACCACCTCCGGGTCCTCGGCCGCGGGCTGGACCAGCCCCACCGACAGGTCCCGGGGCTCGATCGCGGGCGGCTCGGAGCGTTCGTCGAGGAGCCGGATCTCGGCCACCCTGTCCAGCCGGAAGGTACGGCGGGCCTCCGAGAGGTGGCACCAACCCTCCAGGTAGGTGTGCCCGACGGCGAAGAGGCGGATCGGGTCGACGACGCGCTCGGTCAGCTCGTCCCGCGCGGGCGAGTAGTAGCGCAGCCACAGCCTGCGCCGCTCGGCGATGGCCCGGTCGACGTCGGCGAAGACCCCGCCCTCCGACTCGAAGGTCACCGACAGCCGGGAGCTGGCGCTCGCCACCTCACCCGCGGCGGCCTCCAGCTTGGCGGTGGCCCGCAGCAGGGCGTCGCGGTCGCTCTCGCGCAGCCCGGGCAGGGTGGCCACGGCGCGGGCCGCGACCAGCAGCGCCGTCGCCTCGTCGGCGGCCAGCCGCAGGGGTTCGGCGGTGGACTCCCCCGAGGCGTCGGGGTTGCGCCACCAGATGCGCTCGCCGTCGGTGTCGATGTCGAGCAGGTCCCCGCCGCGGAAGCTGGTCCCGCACATGGGCAGCACGTCGAGGTCCGAGATCAGCTCGTCCTCGGTGATCCCGAAGGCGCGGGCGACGTCGGCGACGTGCGCCCCGGGGCGCTCGCGCAGGTAGGTCACCAGGGACAGCATCCGGCGGGTCTGGTCGATGGCGTTGGCAGCCATGCTGGTACGTCTCCCCCTCAGGGCGTTGCTAGCGATGTTCGGGCCGCCGGGGCACGGTCGGCCCGGGCGGGTGGTGCTCAGCCCCGGGCGACGGCGCGCAGCCGGTCCACCACGTCGGCGCGCAGGTCGGCGGGCTCCACCACGACCACGTCCGGGCCGAACTCCACGAGCCAGGCGTCCAGCCCGTGCCCGTAGGGGATCTCCAGCTCGTCCCAGCCGTCCCCGCCCTCCCGCACCGCGGTCGCCTTGGCCCGCAGCGGGTATCCGGCGCCGGCCCGCAGCCGGATCAGCGCGGAGCGCTCGGCCCCCTCCCCGGCCCAACTCGCCACGGTCTCCCGTACGGTCACCACGTCGGGCACCTCGGCGGTGTACTTCCCGGCCCGGGATCGGACCTTGCCGGTGATCCGGGAGAGCCGGAACACCCGCTCCGCGCCGCGGTCCCGGTCGTAGCCGGCCAGGTACCAGTGGCCGCGCCAGCACTCCAGCGCCCACGGTTCGACCTGCCGCGGCTCGGGGCGGGCGGCGTTGGACCTGCGGTACTCGAAGACCACGGGCCGCCGGTCCCGACAGGCCAACATCAGCGGCTCGAAGGCCGCCTCGTGGACCGGGATGCGCGGTTCGATGGCGCTGTGCTGGCCCTCGTACGGGTCACCGGCCTCCGGCATCCCGCCCGCACGCAGCTTCTGCAGGGCCCCGCTGGCCGCGCCCGCGAGGCGGGCCTGCTGCCAGACCTTGGCGGCGAGTCCGAGGGCCGCGGCCTCCTCGGCGTCCAGGGAGACGGGCGGCAGCCGGTTGCTGTCCCGGCGGGCCAGGTAGCCGGTCTCGCCCTCGATGTTCTCCACCGTCTCGATGACGAGGCCGAGTTCACGCAGGTCGTCCTTGTCCCGCTCGAACATGCGGTTGAAGGACTCGTCGTTGCCCGCCTCCAGGTAGGCCTCGATGGAGCCGCGCAGCTCGCGCTTGCTGAGCGGACGACGGGTCCCCAGCAGACACAGCGCCAGATTCATCAGCCGCTCGGCCTTGGCAATCGCCATCGACGCCATCCCCCCGTATTTCCGCACACACTCGTTGACCGTTGACCGTACCGTCCCGGCGGGCCCGGGCAAAAGCGAGGGCCCCCGCCTGACGGCGGGGGCCCGTGCTCGGATCACGGAAGTCCGGATCAGCCGACCTTGACCAGGTCGCAGACGAAGATCAGCGCCTCGCCCGGGGCGATCGCGTTGCCCGCGCCGCGGTCGCCGTAGGCGAGGTTCGCGGGGATCGTCAGCTTGCGACGGCCGCCGACCTTCATGCCCTGGACGCCCTGGTCCCAGCCGGAGATGACCTGGCCGACGCCGAGCTTGAACTGCAGCGCGGAGCCGCGGTTCCAGGAGGCGTCGAACTCCTCGCCGGTGGAGAATGCCACGCCCACGTAGTGGACGGCGACCATGTCGCCGGCCTTGGCCTCGGCGCCGTCGCCCAGCCAGATGTCCTCGGACAAGAGGTCCTTGGGGACCTCGCCCTCGGGGAAGTCGATCTCGGGCTTCTCCAGCTTGTCACTCACGGAACTGCTCCTCATACGTACGAACCGGTCAACCGGAACAGTCTTACATCACCGCGAGGATGTCGAGGCTGAAGACCAGCGTCGAATTGGCCGGAATGGTGCCCTGCTCCTTGTCGCCGAAGCCGTCGGCCGGCGGGATGACCAGCAGGATCCGGCTGCCGGTCTTCTTGCCCACCAGGCCTTCCTTCAGACCCTTGACCGAGAGCTCGGACATCGGCCACGTCACCGTCGAATCGGTGGCGTACGTGCTTTCGAAGGACTTGTCGTCCTTCCAGGTCTTGCCGTTGAACTTGACGACGACGCTGTCGGTGTCCTTGACGACCGGGCCGTCACCCTCGATCACGTAGCTGGAAACCAGCTTCGCGGGCGGCGCGACGTCCTTCGGGACGGTCACGGAGACTTCCTTGCCGTCCGTGTTGGTACCGACCTTCGGCAGGTCCTTGTTGTCCTGCGCGACTTCCTTGCCCTTCGCCGAGGCGGGGACGGAGGCACCCTTGACGATGTCCACGACGAAGACCAGCGTCGCGTTCGGCTTGATCTTCTCGCCGGAACCCTGCGCCCCGTAGCCGAGCTCCGGAGGGATCACCAGCTCGATGCGACTGCCGACCTTCTGACCCTCCAGGCCCTGGTCCCAGCCCTTGATGACGGCGCCCGCGCCGATGTTCACGTCGAAGGTCTTGCCCTTGCCGAAGCTGGCGTCGAACGGCTCCTTGCCGTCCCACACCTGGCCGGAGTAGTTGACCTGGGCGATGTCGCCCTTCTTCAGCACCGGGCCCTTGCCCTCGCTGATGACCTCCACCTTCAATTCCTTGGGAGGCGTGCCCTTGCCCTGGGCCAGGGTGGGGGTCTCCCCGAACTTGGCGCCCTTCGTGATCGCGGGCACCCCGTTCGTGGTCTCGGCGGAGTCGGAGCCGCTGTCGTCCCCGCAAGCCGCCGTGGTGAGCAGCAGCATCGGTACGACAAGAAGGCCGGCAAGTCGGCGCACGTGTTCCTCAGATCTCAGACGGCTGGCGGTCGCCCGCCACTCTAAGCCGTGACGAGGGCCCCGTACGAGATCCGTACGGGGCCCTGGCCAAGATCAGTGAGATGTCACACTTTACTTTGTCTACATCCCGGCGATCAGCTTCTCCACCCGGTCGTCGACCGACCGGAACGGGTCCTTGCACAGCACCGTTCGCTGCGCCTGGTCATTGAGCTTCAGGTGCACCCAGTCCACCGTGAAGTCACGCCGCTGCTCCTGCGCCCGACGGATGAAGTCGCCGCGCAGCCTCGCCCGAGTCGTCTGCGGGGGCACCGACTTGCCCTCGAAGATCTTCAGGTCGTTGCAGATCCGCGCCGCCTGCCCCTTGCGCTCCAGCAGGTAGTACAGCCCCCGCCGCCGGTGGATGTCGTGATACGCGAGGTCTATCTGGGCGACCCTCGGGTTCGACATGGTCATGTTGTGCTTGGCCCGGTACCGCTCGATCAGCTGGTACTTCATGACCCAGTCGATCTCCGTGCCGATCCGGTCCAGGTCCTCGGCGTCGATCGCGTCGAGCGTCCGACCCCACAGCTCCAGGACCTGCTCCACGACCCCGGTACGGATCCCCCGACGCTCCGCGAAGTCCAGGGCCTTCTCGTAGTACTCCCGCTGGATCTCCAGCGCCGAGGCCTCCCGACCACTGGCCAGCCGCACCTTGCGCTGCCCCGTGATGTCATGACTGACCTCACGGATCGCCCGGATCGGGTTCTCCAGGGTCAGGTCCCGCATCACCGTGCCCGCCTCGATCATGCGCAGCACCAGATCGGTGGCACCGACCTTGAGGAGCATCGTCGTCTCGGACATGTTCGAGTCCCCGACGATCACGTGCAGCCGCCGGTAACGCTCGGCGTCCGCGTGCGGCTCGTCGCGGGTGTTGATGATCGGCCGGGAACGGGTGGTGGCCGAGCTGACGCCCTCCCAGATGTGCTCGGCCCGCTGACTGACGCAGTAGACCGCGCCCCGAGGGGTCTGCAACACCTTGCCCGCACCACAGATCAGCTGGCGCGTGACGAGGAAGGGAATCAGGATGTCCGCCAGGCGGGAGAATTCTCCGTGCCGGGCCACCAGGTAGTTCTCGTGGCAACCGTACGAATTGCCCGCCGAGTCGGTGTTGTTCTTGAAGAGGTATACGTCGCCCGCGATTCCCTCCTCGTGCAGGCGGCGTTCTGCGTCGACGAGCAGGCCTTCGAGAATGCGCTCGCCTGCCTTGTCGTGGGTGACCAGTTCGATCAGGTTGTCGCATTCCGGTGTTGCATATTCCGGATGCGATCCCACGTCGAGGTACAGGCGGGCGCCGTTCCGCAGGAAGACATTGCTGCTGCGGCCCCATGACACAACACGGCGGAAGAGGTAGCGCGCCACTTCGTCAGGAGACAGTCGGCGCTGTCCCCTGAACGTGCACGTGACGCCGTACTCGTTCTCCAGCCCGAAAATGCGGCGGTCCATGACTGAACATTACGCCTTCTGCCCTCTTCTGAAACCGGGTTCGAGAGCGGCGTTCCGATCAGTTTTTCACGAACGGCTCCGACGGCCCCCCGGCGGACACCCCTTCGACCCCCTCCACGACACCCCCGACAACGCCCTCCACCGACCCGGCCACCGCCCGAACGCGCCCCGGCGAGGCCAGCACCCGCTGAGTCAGCGTCAGCACCAACAGCGCCGCCACCCCGGCACCGCCCGCCACGGCGAAACCGGCCGTGATCCCGCCCAGTTCCACCGCCGGACCCGCGGCCGCCGTACCCATCGCCGCACCCACCCCGAAGAAGGTCACCAGCCACGAGAACGCCTCCGTCACCGTCCCCACCGGAGCGTGCCGATCCACCACGATGAACGCACACGCGATCGCCGGCGCCAGGAACACACCCGCCAACGCGGACAACGCCGTCATCCCCACCGGCCCCACGGTCAACATCAGCGGCAGATAACACACCGCCAACAACGCCACCAACAGCTGCAACCGCCGCTCCGGCGCCCCCGCCCACTGACGCGCACCGTAGGTCACACCACCCACCAACGCACCCAGACCCAACGCGGCCATCATCCAGCCGTACACCGCCGCGCCACCGTGCTCGTCCGAATAGGCGACCGCGGCCACCGTGATCGAACCCAGCGCCGTACCCACGAAGAAGAACGCGCCCAACAACGCCAACAGACCCCGCGAACGCAGCGCCCCCAACCAGTGCGCCTCCCGCGGCTCGGAACGCCACGCACGCGACGGCTCCGACACCACCACCGACAGCGCGCCCAACACACCCAGCACGTTCAGCGCCACCAACGCCACCGCCGGCGACCACAACGAGACGAACACCGTCACCAGCAGCGGCCCGACCGTGAACATCACCTCCTGCGCCACCGCGTCCATCGCGTACGCGGCGTGCACCCGCCCCTCCTTGCCACCGAGCACGCTCGGCCAAAGAGCCCGCAGACCACCCTCCAGCGGCGGCGTGAACAACCCCGCCACCACCACCGCCGCATAGGCGACGGCCGCCGACCCGATCCCGGCGGACGCCAACCACACCATGCCCAACGCCGACACCACCGCCGCCGGAAGCTGCACCCGGGGCTGCCCGTACAGGTCCACCGCCCGACCGAGCAACGGCTGGCCGACGGCATTGGCCACCCCGTACGCCGCCGCCAACGCCCCCGCCAGGCTGTAGCTGCCGCCCTCCGCCCGCACGAACATCACGAGCGCGATCGACGCGATGCCGTTCGGCAGCCGCCCCACCAACGTGCCCACCAGCAACCTCGCGGCATGCCGGGTCCTGAGCAGCTCCATGTACCCCGCGGCCATGTCCGCCCCCTTCCGCCCGGACCCAGCCGGAGTAATACGTATAACGTGACGACGTCATACGTACCATGGCCGCAGTCGCACGGTCCAGCCCACGGACCCCCCGCACCACCTCCCACCTCGCACTTCAGGAGCCCCCTGTGACGAGACCCACCAGCCGGGACGTCGCCGCCGCCGCCGGGGTCTCCCAGGCCACCGTCTCCCTCGTCCTCGGCGATAAATGGCGCGGCCGCGTCTCCGAACGCACCGCCGCACACGTCCGCGAAACCGCCGCCGACCTCGGCTACCGCCCCAACCTCGCCGCCCGCAACCTCCGCCTCGGCAGCACCCGCACCGCCCTCCTCGTCGTCCCCGCCCTCACCAACGAATTCTTCGCCCGCGTCTACACCGGCGCCGCCCGCATCGCCGCCGAACACGGCTTCGGCGTCGTCCTCTACCCCTCCCCCGACGGCACCGGCCCCGCCCGCGACCCCTTCGCCTCCGCCCGCGCCGCACTCGACGGAGTCATCGCCTCCTCCATGGCAGCCGCCGCCCTCGACGCCATCGGCGGCGACGACCTCCCTCTTGTCATGCTCGACAGCGACCCCTCCTCCGCGAGCGCCGCCGCCCACATCAACCTCGCCATGGCCGACGGCATGAACCAGGTCGCCCACCACCTCCTCCACCACGGCCACCGCCGCTTCCTCCACCTCGCCTCCGCCGTCGACTCCTGGACCTTCCACATCCGCGCCGAAGCCCTCACCACCCTCCTCACCCCCACCGCCGAACTGCGCACCGTCAGAGCACCCCTCACCGTCGACGGCGGCCGCCGAGCCATCGAAACCGCCCTCTCCACCCCCGGACCCCGCCCCACCGCCATCGTCTGCGACGACGACATCCTCGCCGCCGGCGCCTGCAAGGCAGCCCGCCGCCTCGGCCTGCGCATCCCCGAAGACATCTCCGTCACCGGCTTCGACGACCTCGCCCTCGCCACCGCCGTCGAACCCGAACTCACCACCGTCGCCCTCCCCGCCGAACGCGTCGGAGAACAAGGCATGACAGCCCTCCTCGCCGCCCTCGACGGCACCCCGTGGACCGCCCCCGACATCCCCGTCCACCTCGTCGTCCGCGACTCCTCCGGCCCCGCCCCCACCCCCTGACCCCACCCCCGGACACGACGAAGCCCCGGCACACCCTCACGGGCACACCGGGGCTCCACGCACCACGGAACCAGCTCGACCGCTCCTACTCGGCGTCGTCCTCCGGCGCCTCGTCGTTCGACACGGCATCCGCCTGAGCCGCCGCCGGAACATCCGCCTCCAGCAACCGCGCCAACTGCCGACCCCGGATCCGCTTGAACTTCCGCTGCTGCGCCCGCGTCCGGTCCAGCACCGCGACCTCCAGCCGCTCAGCCGGAATCGTCTTGTCGGCACCGTTCGCCTGACTCGACAGCGCCTGCACCGCCAGCTTCAACGCCTCCGACAGCGTCATCGCGTCCCGGTGCCGCTGGTCCAGGAACGTACTGATCTGCTCGGCGTTGCCGCCGACCGCGACCGAGCCGTGCTCGTCCACGATCGAACCGTCGTGCGGCAACCGGTAGATCTGGTCCCCGGCGGCCGTCGCACCCACCTCGGCGACGACCAGCTCCACCTCGTACGGCTTCTCACCCGCACTGGAGAAGATCGTGCCGAGCGTCTGCGCGTAGACGTTCGCCAGCCCACGGGCCGTCACATCGTCACGGTCGTAGGTGTACCCGCGCAGATCCGCGTACCGCACACCACCGATCCGCAGGTTCTCGTACTCGTTGTACTTGCCGGCGGCCGCGAAGCCGATCCGGTCGTAGATCTCGCTGAACTTGTGCAGCGCACGGGACGGGTTCTCGCCGACGAACACGATGCCGTCGGCGTACTGCAGCACGACAAGGCTGCGACCGCGGGCGATGCCCTTCCGGGCGTATTCCGCCCGGTCGGCCATGGCCTGCTGGGGTGACACATAGAACGGAGTCGACACCGGCTGTCCGTCCCTTTCTTCTGGGCTCCTACGGGGCGGCGGATGGTCAGAGCAGGGCGGCGCGCGGGCCGTCGGGCTGCTCCAGCCGACGGTTGGTGACCGTACGGGCGAGCTCCTGCGACTCGTCGTCGGTCAACCTGCGGAACCCCTCGTCCGTGATGACGGTGACGATCGGGTAGATGTGGCGGTACAGGTCCGGCCCACCGGTCGCCGAGTCGTCGTCGGCGGCGTCGTACAGCGCCTGCACGACCAGCGTGGTGGCCTGCTCCTCCGTCAGGTCCGGACGGTAGAGCTTCTTCATGGAACCGCGGGCGAAGATCGAGCCAGAACCGGTGGCGGCGTAACCGTGCTCCTCCGAGCGGCCGCCGGTCACGTCGTAGGAGAAGATGCGGCCCTTCTCCTTGGCCTCGTCGTACCCGGCGAACAGCGGAACGACGGCCAGCCCCTGCATCGCCATGCCCAGATTGCTCCGGATCATGGTCGACAGCCGGTTGGCCTTGCCCTCCAGCGAGAGGGTCGTCCCCTCCACCTTCTCGAAGTGCTCCAGCTCCAGCTGGAACAGCTTGACCATCTCCACGGCCAGGCCGGCCGTGCCGGCGATGCCCACCGCGGAGTACTCGTCGGCCGGGAACACCTTCTCGATGTCCCGCTGCGCGATCATGTTCCCCATGGTCGCCCGCCGGTCACCGGCGAGGACGACCCCGCCGGGGAAGGTGGTGGCCACGATGGTCGTCCCGTGCGGCGCCTCGACGACACCCTCGGGGAGCTTGCGGTTCCCCGGCAGCATGTCGGGCGAGTGCGCGCCCAGGAAGTCCATGAAGGACGACGACCCCGGCGTCAGGAAGGCTGCCGGTAGACGCCCTGTGCTACGAGTGTTGGGTTCCACAGGTTTCCTTCCACGTAAGCGGCTGCACGCCGTATGACGTCCGGCCGATCCTTGAACTGCCCCAGGGCTGCGTTGCAGCTGAAGCACAGTACGCCTCGGACCTTACCCGTCTGATGATCGTGATCAACGTGCTCGGCAGGTCCTTCTCGACAGAGCAGGCAGAGACCGCCCTGAGCCGCGATCATCTCCTCGCGCTCGGCCTCCGTGATTCCGTACTTGCGCTTGAAGTAGGAGGCACGGTTTCGCTGAGCCCTGCAGAGCCGGCAGTAACTGGCCCACCCGTCGGAGGAGGATTTGTTTGACTCCCATTCCGAGTGAGGTTTGATCTCCTTGCATTGCGGACAATGCTTGTGGCCGGACGGTACGGCCACCTTGACCCGTACCGTCCGCCCCCTCGCCTCTTGCCGCTCGCGATGCTGGTCCGCCTGACAGGCTCGGCAATATGCCTGCAGGCCGTCCCACATCGCGCGATTGGCCGCGAAATCAGATCGAGGCTTCGGCGACTTGCAACGCGAACACCGCTTCGATGCCTCTGCCCCGTCCATCCCCCACCCGGGACTCTCCTTCGATTCGAAGGCGAATGAATGTCATCGACCCCTACTGGCCACCCTTTTGCACGAATGACCTCACGAAATCCTCGGCGTTCTCCTCCAAGACGTCGTCGATCTCGTCAAGTACGGAGTCGACGTCGTCGGAGAGCTTTTCCTGGCGCTCCTTGAGGTCGGTCGATTCCTCGGCCGCGGCCTCCTCGACCTCCTCGGTCGAGCGCGTCGCCTTCTGCTGTCCGCCGCCGGTGTCCTTGGTCGCCATGACTACCTCACCCCGCTCGGTTCGCACGCTCACGTGGAGAGACCCCGGGATTCGGGATCTCTCAAGATCAGACCCTACGCCGGACCCTACAAGGAGGGCTCGGAATTCGTCCCCGTAGTTGTCCAAGTGGTCCGGAACAACGTCCGGCTTTCCTTCATGATTCCCGGCCGGGGGCCCTTTCAGGCCCCCTCGGCGCGCTTCACTGCCCCGAAAGCACCCGCACCAGGTCCTCGGCCGTGCGACACCGGTCCAGGAGCTCCTTGACGTGGTTGCGGGTCCCCCGCAGGGGTTCCATGGTCGGGACCCGCTGGAGGGAGTCACGGCCCGGGAGGTCAAAGATCACCGAGTCCCAGGAGGCGGCGGCCACGTCGTCCGCGTACTGCTCCAGGCACCGGCCCCGGAAGTAGGCCCGGGTGTCTTCCGGGGGCTTGCTCTCGGCCCGCTCGACCGCCGGCTCCTCCAGGAGGCGCTTCATCTTCCCGCGGGCGACCAGCCGGTTGTACAGGCCCTTCTCGGGCCGTACGTCGGCGTACTGGAGGTCGACCAGGTGCAGCCGCGCCGCGTCCCACTCCAGCCCGTCGCGCCTCCGGTAGCCCTCCAGGATCTCCCGCTTCGCGATCCAGTCCAGCTCGCCCGACAGGCTCATCGGGTCGGTCTCCAGCCGGCCCAGCACGTCCTCCCACCGAGCGAGGACGTCCTTGGTCTGGTCGTCCGCGTCGGAGCCGAACCGCTCCTCCACGTACTTCCTGGCCAGCTCGAAGTACTCCATCTGGAGTTGTACGGCGGTCAGCGTGCGGCCGCTGCGCAGCGTGATGAGGTATTGGAGGTCGGGGTCGTGGGAGACGTGGTGCAGGGTGCGCACGGGCTGGTCCACGGCCAGGTCGACGTTGATGAACCCGTCCTCGATCATGGACAGGACGAGCGCGGTCGTGCCGAGCTTGAGGTACGTGGAGATCTCGGAGAGGTTGGCGTCCCCGATGATCACGTGGAGGCGGCGGTACTTCTCCGCGTCCGAGTGGGGTTCGTCGCGCGTGTTGATGATCGGGCGCTTGAGGGTGGTCTCCAGTCCTACCTCGACCTCGAAGTAGTCCGCGCGCTGGCTGATCTGGAAGCCGTGCTCGCGGCCGTCCTGGCCGATGCCGACGCGGCCGGCGCCGGTGACGACCTGGCGGGAGACGAAGAAGGGGGTCAGGTGGCGCACGATCTCCGAGAAGGGGGTTTCCCGCTTCATCAGGTAGTTCTCGTGCGTGCCGTAGGAGGCGCCCTTGTTGTCGGTGTTGTTCTTGTAGAGGTGGATCGGCTGGGCGCCGGGCAGCTGGGCGGCCCGTTCGGCCGCCTCGGCCATGATCCGTTCGCCGGCCTTGTCCCAGAGCACGGCGTCGAGCGGGTTGGTGATCTCCGGTGAGCTGTACTCGGGGTGCGCATGGTCGACGTAGAGTCGTGCGCCGTTGGTGAGGATGACGTTGGCGAGGCCGATGTCCTCGTCGGTCAGCTGGCTGTTGTCGGCGGCCTCGCGGGCGAGGTCGAAGCCGCGGGCGTCCCGCAGCGGATTCTCCTCCTCGAAGTCCCAGCGGGCGCGTCGCGCCCGGTGCATCGCCGCCGCGTAGGCGTTGACGATCTGGGACGAGGTGAGCATGGCATTGGCGTTCGGGTGTCCCGGAACGGAGATCCCGTACTCCGTTTCGATCCCCATTACTCGCCGTACGGTCATGCGGCCCTCCTTGCCCGGCGGCGCTCCCGTTCGGGAGCGGCGCTCAAGTACCGCTGGTGCTCCGGTGCGTCGTGTGCGGTGCCCGTCCCCGCACTGCGCGACCGGCGGTACGGAAGAGCCTAGAACCACTGCGCGCTGGTGGGGAGATCATTTCAGTCATTGGATTCGCCCTGTCACCGGCCGAAAAGGGCGGGTGGTAAAACGGGCGGCTGCGGTTGCCCGGTGAGGGCATCCGCAGCCGCCCCTTTTTGTCAGAGGTACTGACCGGTATTCGCCACCGTGTCGATGGAGCGTCCCGTGTCCGCGCCTTGCTTTCCGGTGACGAGTGTGCGGATGAATACGATCCGCTCGCCCTTCTTGCCGGAGATTCGGGCCCAGTCGTCGGGGTTGGTGGTGTTGGGCAGGTCCTCGTTCTCCTTGAACTCGTCCACGCAGGCCTGGAGGAGGTGGGAGACGCGGAGGCCCTTCTGGTTCTGTTCGAGGAAGGCCTTGATGGCCATCTTCTTCGCGCGGTCGACGATGTTCTGGATCATCGCGCCCGAGTTGAAGTCCTTGAAGTAGAGGACTTCCTTGTCGCCGTTGGCGTACGTGACCTCGAGGAAGCGGTTCTCCTCGGTTTCGGCGTACATCTGCTCGACGACGGTCTGGATCATGCTGTGCACTGTTTCGGCCGTGGAGCCCTGGTGTTCGGACAGGTCGTCCGTGTGCAGGGGCAGCGAGGCCTTGAGGTACTTCGCGAAGATGTCCTTGGCGGCCTCGGCGCCGGGGCGCTCGATCTTGATCTTCACGTCGAGCCGGCCGGGGCGCAGGATGGCCGGGTCGATCATGTCCTCGCGGTTGGAGGCGCCGATGACGATGACGTTCTCCAGGCCTTCCACGCCGTCGATCTCGGCGAGCAGCTGGGGGACGATGGTGTTCTCCACGTCCGAGCTGACGCCGGATCCGCGGGTGCGGAAGAGGGATTCCATCTCGTCGAAGAAGACGATGACGGGGGTGCCCTCGCTGGCCTTTTCCCTGGCGCGCTGGAAGACGAGGCGGATGTGCCGCTCGGTTTCGCCGACGTACTTGTTGAGGAGTTCGGGGCCCTTGATGTTCAGGAAGTAGGACTTCCCGGTGGGCTGGCCGGTCACCTCGGCGACCTTCTTGGCAAGGGAGTTGGCCACGGCCTTGGCGATGAGCGTCTTGCCGCAGCCGGGAGGGCCGTAGAGCAGGATGCCCTTCGGGGGCCGGAGTTCGTGCTCCTTGAAGAGGTCGGGGTAGAGGTAGGGGAGCTCGACCGCGTCGCGGATCAGCTCGATCTGGTCGCCCAGGCCGCCGATCTTGTCGTAGTCGATGTCCGGGACCTCTTCGAGGACGAGGTCCTCGACCTCGCTCTTCGGGACGATCTCGTAGACGTAGCCGGAGCGGGGTTCGAGCAGTAGGGAGTCGCCGGGGCGGATGGTGACGTCCAGGAGCGGCTCGGCGAGCCTCACCACCCTTTCCTCGTCGGTGTGCCCGACCACCAGGGCGCGCTCGCCGTCCTCAAGGATCTCCTTGAGGGTGACGATGTCCCCGGCTCGCTCGTACGCCATGGCCTCGACCACGTTGAGCGCTTCGTTGAGCATGACCTCCTGGCCGCGCCGGAGGTCTTCCGGTTCGACGCTGGGGCTCACGTTCACGCGGAGCTTGCGGCCGCCGGTGAAGATGTCGACGGTGCCGTCCTCGTTCGCCTGGAGGAAGACACCGAAGCCGGCCGGCGGCTGTGCGAGCCGGTCGACTTCCTCCTTGAGGGCCACGATCTGGTCGCGGGCCTCGCGGAGGGTATTCGCGAGTCGTTCGTTCTGCGCGGAGACGCCTGCCAGATTTGTCTGGAGCTCGACGATCCGCTCTTCGAGAATCCTCGTGTGACGCGGAGAGTCGGCGAGCTTACGTCGCAGGACGGCGATTTCCTGCTCGAGATAGGCAACCTGGCCGGCGGGGTCCTCAGACCCTCGCCCGGGCCGGATGCCGCGGTTGATGTCGTCGTCGTGGGCTGCCACGGTCCTCACCTCCTCCAAGGGGAGCTGGACGCTTCCTGACCCTACCTGGGCTGGTGGTGATTGAAACCCCTAGATCACAAAGACGGTAGAGGTGTGTCCGATCTTCACCCTTGCGTACTCCCTCACGCCAAGGAAATACCCACCCATCAACATCGGAAAGCAGCCGGTTGTAAGGTCGAACTGTTCAACACCCGTCAGGGCTCGCGCGACTTGTCTCAAGTCGTGGCCGGGGTGGATCACTCGGAGCAGGGAACGGCAGGAGATATGACCGTGCAGCAGGAGGCCCCGGCGGAGGGTGTCGGTGGGACCGGGCAGCCGCTCGAGGTCTGGATCGACCAGGATCTGTGCACCGGGGACGGGATCTGCGTGCAGTACGCACCTGAGGTGTTCGAGCTGGACATTGATGGTCTGGCGTACGTGAAGAGCCCCGAGGACGAGCTGCTGCAGGAGGCGGGGGCGACGACTCCGGTTCCGTTGACGCTGCTCCAGGACGTGGTGGATTCGGCGAAGGAATGTCCGGGTGACTGCATCCACGTAAGGCGCGTTTCGGACAGGGTCGAGGTGTTCGGTCCGGACGCGGAGTGACGGTTCAAACACTTCCGGCGGACGAGTCCGTCAGCTCCTGGCGGAATTTCCCGGCGGTCCAGCGCCACTTGGCGAGCTGGCTCACGTCGGGGTCGGAGCGCGGTACGTCCGGCGAGGAGTAGCCGAGGAGACGTGCTGTGACGGAGCCGTCACGGATGGCGAGGTCGGTGGCGGTCCGTCGGCGGTCGGTGTCGAGCAGGGTGGCGACGACGCGGGGCGTGGAGCCGGGTGCGGGGTCCTGGATGAGGACGTAGAGGGCGTGGGGCGGGGTGCCGGAGCCGGCCTGGCAGCGGACGGCGGCCACGGTTTCGGGGTGTCCGTCGCCGTCGAGGTCGCCTTGGGCGGTGGCGGTGACGGTCTGGGGCAGCCCCTTGCAGTCGAGGGGGTAGGTGACCGCCCGTGCGTCGGGGGCGGTGGCTCGTGGGTCGTTGCGGGTGCTGGGTGGCGGGGTGGCTCCGGTGGCGGGTTCGGGCTGGACGAGGCCCGCGCCGGCTATGACGGCGGCGATGGCCGTGGCCGTGGCGGCCCAGTGGGCGGGCCGGGCGCGGTGGTGCGCCGGGGCTTGCGGGGTGGGCGCCGGCGTGGTGGGGCTGTGCGGCACGCGGGGTGTCTCCTGTGCGAAGGGTGACGGGGAGCCAGCATCGTGCCACATGTCACACGGGGGGTGGAACGGCTGGGTCCGGGCGGTTCGGGCCGGGGCGCGGGGAGGGTGTGCGTGGCTAACGAAAAGGCGCTGCGGCGCAGTTCCCGGTCGGTCGGGGGAACTGCGCCGCAGCGCCTTCGTGTTGGGCGGGCCCGGTGGGCGGGCCGGTCCGGGTGGGGCCGTTATGCGGAGCGGTCGCTGCCGGGGCCGTCGTAGTCCTCGCCGTAGGCGCCCTTGGAGGGGCGGCGGCGGCGCAGCGGGGGCTCGACGCCGTCGGCGAGGCGGCGGGCGGTGACGAGGAAGCCGGTGTGGCCGATCATCCGGTGGTCGGGGCGGACCGCGAGGCCTTCGACGTGCCAGTTGCGGATCATCGATTCCCAGGGCTGCGGTTCGGCGTAGCAGCCGAATTCGCGGATGGACTCGACGGTGCGCGAGAGCTGGGTGGTGGTGGCCACGTAGCAGCACAGGATGCCGCCGGGGACGAGGGCCTTGGAGACGGCCTCCAGGCATTCCCAGGGGGCGAGCATGTCGAGGATGACGCGGTCGACGTCGGTGTCGGACAGGTTGTCCTGGAGGTCGCCGACGGTCAGCTGCCACGCGGGGTGGGGGCCGCCGAAGTAGCGCTCGACGTTGGCGGTGGCGATCTCGGCGAAGTCCGCGCGGCGCTCGTAGCTGTGGAGCATGCCCTGGTCGCCGATGGCGCGCAGCAGGAAGCTGCTCAGGGAGCCGGAGCCCACTCCTGCTTCCACGACGCGGGCGCCGGGGAAGATGTCGGCGAAGGCCAGGATCTGGCCCGCGTCCTTGGGGTAGACCACGGCGGCGCCGCGGGGCATGGACAGGACATAGTCGGGGAGCAGGGGACGCAGCGCGAGGTATGCGACGTTGCCCGTGGTACGGACAACGCTGCCCTCGGGGGCGCCGATCAGCTCGTCGTGCGGGAAGGAACCCTTGTGGGTGTGGAAATTCTTCCCGGCTTCGAGCGTGAACGTGTAGTGGCGGCCCTTGGGGTCGGTGAGCTGAACCTGGTCCCCGACCTCGAAGGGCCCGCGTCGGCGGGCGGCACCGGTCGGTTCGGACATGTGACCAGTGTATTGGCTTCAGGACTGGGGCCGCGCCATGGCCTTCACGAAGGCCTTCTCGACGTCGAGGGTGGACAGGACGCCGTAGATGGTGCCGCCGGTTTCGAGGACGAGGTATTCGGTGGCGGGGGTGGCGCGGAGGTGGTCGAGGAGTTCTTCGCCGGTGAGTTCCGCGGAAACCTTCATGCCGTCGGTGAGGTCCTGGGCGAGGGTGCTGACGGCGACCCATGGGCGGCGGTGTTCGGGGACGGAGGCGATGGCGGTCTCGCGGACGATGGCGATGGGGTCTCCGAGGCCGTCGACGACGACGAGGGCGCGGGCTCCGGCTTCGTTGGCGCGGCGGAGGGCTTCGGAGAGGGGGGTGGCGTTCTCGACGGGGATGGCGCGTCGGGTGAGGGCGCGGGCGCGGAGTTCGGGGAGGTGTTGGCGCAGGCGGGCCATGCGGAGGCTGTTGCCGGCGCCGGTCCAGATGATGGCGGCCAGGATCGCGGCGAGGAGCGCGTCCATGACGGTGTTCATGCCGCCGATCTCGTCGGTGCGGTTGCCGAGGACGCCCGTGTGGGTGAGGAGGGGGAGGCCGAGGAGGACGGCGACGGCGAGTCCGCGTCCGACCCAGGCGGCGGCGATGGTGCCGGCCATGGGTTTGCCGGTGATGCCCCAGATGACGGCGCGGAGCATGCGGCCGCCGTCGAGGGGGAGGCCGGGGAGGAGGTTGAAGGCGGCGACGAGGAGGTTGGAGATCATGAGGCCGGCGAGGAGGACGCCGGGGACGGTGGCGGGGTCGACGGCCTTCATGCCGAGGTAGAAGATCCCGGCGAGGGCGAGGGAGAGGAGGGGGCCGACGAAGGCGAGGACGAATTCGCGGCCGGGTGTCTCGGACTCCTTCTCGATCTCGGAGACTCCGCCGAAGAACTGGAGCTGGATGCGGCGCACGGGGAGTTTGTAGCGGAGCGCGGCGATGGTGTGGGCGAGCTCGTGGACGAGGACGGAGGCGTAGAAGGCGACGGCGAAGAAGAGGGAGACGAGGTAGCGGACGGGTCCGAGGTCGGGGAGGATCTGGTCGAGCTGGTCGCCGAAGACCCAGGTGATGAGGGCGGCGACGAGGAACCAGCTGGGGGAGACGTAGACGGGCACTCCGAAGGGGCGGCCCATGAGGATGCCGCCGCCCGGGTCGGAGCGCTTGGCTGCGCGCTCGCCGGTTTCGTCGGTGTCTGCCACGGCTTTCCTTCGTTCGGTGCTTGGGTTTCCAGTGTGGTTCAGGTGCTGGTGTAGCGGGGTGTGATGCTCCGATCATGCAGTGCGAGGGGGCTTTGCGTCGATGGTATGCGCGTGCTGTCGGCGGTGGACCGTAGGGTTTGGGGCATGACGACGAGTCCCGGTGCCGTGCCAGGTGCTTCCGAGGTCGGCGTGGCGCCGGTCGCCGCGGCGCCCAGTTCCCTGTCGCCCTCGCGGGCCGGCGATTTCATGCAGTGTCCTCTGCTGTACCGGTTCCGGGTGATCGACAAGCTGCCGGAGAAGCCGAGTGCGGCGGCGACGCGGGGGACGTTGGTGCACGCGGTGCTGGAGCGGTTGTTCGATCATCCGGCGCAGGAGCGGACGGCGCCGCGGGCGAAGGCGTTGATCCCGGGGCAGTGGGACCGGTTGCTGGAGGCGAAGCCGGAGCTGGCGGAGCTGTTCCCGGAGGGGGACGAGGGGGCCGGGCTGGCGCGTTGGCTGACGGAGGCCGAGGCGCTGGTGGAGCGCTGGTTCACGTTGGAGGACCCGACGCGGCTGGAGCCGGTGGAGCGGGAGTTCTTCGTGGAGACGGAGCTGGAGTCGGGGCTGCGGTTGCGGGGGATCATCGACCGGGTGGACGTGGCGCCGTCGGGTGAGGTGCGGATCGTCGATTACAAGACGGGGAAGGCGCCGCGGCCGCAGTACGCCGAGGGTGCTTTGTTCCAGATGAAGTTCTACGCGCTGGTGGTGTGGCGGCTGAAGCAGGTGGTGCCGCGGCGGCTGCAGTTGGTGTACCTGGGCAGTGGGGACGTGTTGACCTACGATCCGGTGGTCGCGGACCTGGAGCGGGTGGAGCGCAAGCTGCACGCGTTGTGGGAGGCGATCCGGGAGGCCACGGAGACGGGTGAGTGGCGGCCGCGGCCGACGAAGCTGTGCGGCTGGTGTGATCATCAGTCGGTGTGTCCGGAGTTCGGGGGGACTCCCCCGGTGTATCCGTTGACGGTGGTGCCGAGGCCGGCCGGGGAGCCGGTGGAGGTCGTGGTGGATCGCCCGGCGGAATCCTGATCTTGCCGTCAGGGCAGAATGGGCGATGTCCGCCGTAGCCGCCCGACGAATTCGAGGTACCTCCGTGGCCATCCGCGTCCTGCTGGTCGACGACCAGCCACTGCTGCGCACCGGGTTCCGGATGATTCTGGAGGCCGAGCGGGAGCTGGTGGTGGTGGGCGAGGCCGGGGACGGTCTGCAGGCGTTGGACCAGGTGCGGGCGCTGCAGCCCGATGTGGTGCTGATGGACATCCGGATGCCGCGGATGGACGGGGTCGAGGCGACGCGCCAGATCACGGGTCCGGGGCGGGACGGGCCGGCGAAGGTGTTGGTGCTGACCACGTTCGACCTGGACGAGTACGTGGTGGAGGCGTTGCGGGCGGGGGCGAGCGGGTTCCTGCTGAAGGACGCGCCGGCGACCGAGTTGGTGCAGGCGATCCGGGTGGTCGCGGCGGGTGAGGCGATGCTGGCGCCGAGCATCACGCGGCGGTTGTTGGACAAGTACGCGGGGCACCTGCCGTCGGGTGAGGACAGCGTGCCGGACACGCTGGGGACGCTGACGGAGCGCGAGGTGGAGGTGCTGAAGTTGGTGGCCCGGGGGTTGTCGAACGCGGAGATCGCGGCGGACCTGTTCGTGAGCGAGACGACGGTGAAGACGCACGTGGGTCACGTGTTGACGAAGCTGAGGCTGCGCGACCGGGTCCAGGCCGCGGTGTACGCGTACGAGTCGGGGCTGGTGCGGCCGGGCGCCACTCCGTAGCCGTCCCCGCTTTCCGCCGCCGTCCCCGCTTTCCCCTGATTTTCCGGCCGCTGCCGGACGTACGGCGACGGGCCGGCAGCCGCTCCACGCGGCTGCCGGCCCGTTGCCGTGTGCGGGGCTCAGCCCTTGCTGATCTCCCAGAAGCGGAAGACGGTCGAGGCGTCGAGGGACCACTGGAGGCCGGTGACGTTCTGGCGGGTGACGGCGTACTGCTTGCCCTGCCAGAGCGGGAGGATCGGGACCTCGTCGGCGACGATGTCCTGGAGCCGGTTGTAGTCCATGTTGGCCGCGGTGCGGTCGGACTTCGCGGAGGTCGACGGGATGATGGTCCCGCTGATCTCCTTGTTGTCGTAGTTGTTGTGCAGGACGTTGTCCGGGCCGAAGAACGGCTGGGTGAAGTTGTCGGCGTCCGGGTAGTCCGGCACCCAGCCCTTCACGTAGATGCCGTACTTGCCGGCCTGGATGTCCTTCTCGTACTGCTCGTACTCGACGGACTTCATCTCGGCGTCGAAGAGGCCGCTGTCGTTGAGCTGCTTGGCGATGACCTGGAACTGCTGGTCGGTGGAGGGGCCGTAGCGCGAGGGGGTCGAGTAGAGGGTGACCTTGACCTTGCCCGTGATGTTGGCGGCCTTCAGGACGGCCTTGGCCTTCTCGGGCTGCGGGCTGCCGCCGTAGCGGTCGAAGAACGGGGTGGTGTGTCCGGCGATGCCGGCGGGGACGATCGAGTAGAGCGGGACGGCGGTGCCCGCGTACACGTCCTTGACGAGCGCCTCGCGGTCGACGAGGTAGGCGATGGCCTTGCGCACGGGCAGCTTGCCGACGACGGGGTCGTTGACGTTGAAGACCATGTGCTCGACCTCGGCGCCGGTGCCCTGGACGACGTCGACCTTCTGGTCGCCGGTCTTGGTGGCGGCGAGGCCGGCGATGTCCTTGGCGGCGAGGCCGCGGAAGGCGAAGTCGACGTCCCCGCTTTCCAGGACCGTCTTGAGGCCGGCCTGGTCGCCGTTGAAGAACTTGAGCGTGACGCCGCTGTTCTTGGCCTTGGCCTTGCCGCTGTAGGACTCGTTGACGGAGAAGCTCGCGCTCTTCTCGCTGAAGGAGTCGAGCTTGTAGACGCCGGAGCCGATGGCCTTGTTGTCGCCGCGGAGCTTGTCGGCCGGGTACTCGCGGCTGTCGACGATGGCGCCGGCGCCGGAGGCGATCTTGCTGGGGAAGGTCGCGTCGGAGTTCTTGAGGCGGAAGACGATGGTCTTCTCGTCGGGGGCCTCGATGGAGCCGATCGACGCGAGCATGACGGCGGGGCCGTTGGCGTCGTTGATCTTCAGCGTGCGCTCGAAGGAGAACTTGACGTCCTTCGAGGTGAGGCTGTTGCCGTTGCTGAACTTCAGGCCGCTGCGCAGGGTGCACTTGAACACCTTGCTGTCGCCGCCCTCGAAGTTGCAGGCCTGGGCGGCGTCGGGCTCGGGCGTGGTGCCGCCCTTGGGGAAGCTCAGCAGCGACTGGAAGACGTTGTTGAAGAGCAGCCAGGAGCCCGGGTCGTAGCCGGAGGCGGGGTCGGTGGACTTCACCTTGTCGGATATGCCCATCACGACGCCCTTGCCGCTGCCGGCGTTCGAGCCGTCGGTCGAACCGCAACCGCTGAGCAGCGCGGCGGCGGTGGCTGCGCCGAGCGGGGCCGCCAACCACTGGTTACGTCGGTTCACGCGAAAGTCCTTCACAGTCTGGTCTGAACGTTGCGCCGGCCTGCGACTCCCGCTGCCGGTTGTTGCCGGTCTCAGCCGCTGACACCTCGGCCGAGCTCCCACAGCTGGAGGTCGGAGATGGCGTTGACGGACCACTCCACTCCGGTGATTCCATCGCGGGCGGCGACGTACTGCTTGCCCTGCCACAGGGGCAGGACGGGTACGTCCTCGGCCACGATGTCCTGCATCTCCGTGATCGCGGGGGCGGCGACGTTACGGTCGATCGCGCGCCGGGCGTCGGGGATGAGCCTGGTGCGCACCGCGGTGTTCGCGTACGGCGTGCCCAGGAAGTTGTCCTGCTCCAGGAACGGGGCGAGGAAGTTGTCGGCGTCCGGGTAGTCGGGGAACCAGCCGAGCCCGTAGGCGGGGTAGTCGCCCTTCTTCTGGGCGGGCCGGAAGTCGGTCCACTCGTTGCCCTGGACGCTGATGTCGAACAGCCCGGTGGAGTTGAGCTGGGTCTTGAGGGCCTCGAACTCGGCGGCGGTGCCGTCGCCGTAGTGGTCGGAGGTGTAGTTCAGGGTCAGCTTGACCGGGGTCTTGATCCCGGCGTCCTTGAGGAGGGCCGCTGCCTTGGGGGTGTTGGCCTCGCCGTACTTGTTGAAGAACGAGTTGACGTGCCCGGTGACGGTGGTGGGGACCAGCGAGTACAGGGGCTGCGCGGACTTGCCGTAGACCTTGGAGATGACGTTGTTGCGGTCGACGGCGGCGGCGAGGGCCTGGCGCACGGCCTTGTCCTTGACGACCGGGGCCTCGGTGTTGAAGCCGAGGTAGCGGATTTCCAGGCCGGGCATCGGGACCAGCTTGACGCCCTTGGGGGGCTTGGCCGAGAGCTCGGTGATCTGGGCGGGCGACAGGGTGCGGGAGACGACGTCGATGGATCCGCCGGTGAGGGACTTGCCCATGGCGGCGGAGTCGGCGAAGGTGCGCAGTTCGACCTTGTCGTTCTGGAGCTTGATGTCGCCCTTGTAGTGGGGGTTCTTGGTGAAGACGGCGCGGACGAGGTGGTTGTCCTTGACCTCGGCCTTCATCGTGTACGGGCCGGAGCCGTCGACGGTGAAGCCGGGGCGGAGCTTCTTGGCCTCGTACTGCTTCTCGCTGACGATGCCCGCGGCGGGGGTGGAGAGCTTGTACGGGAAGGTCGCGTCCGGGGTCTTCAGGTGGAAGACGACGGTGTCGGTGCCCTTGGTCTCGATGCTGTCGAGGGTGGAGAGCAGCGAGGAGGGGCCGTTCTCGTCCTTGATCGCGAGGACGCGGTCGATGGAGTACTTGACGTCCTTGGCGGTGAGGGGGTCGCCGCTCGCGAACTTCAGGCCGGGGCGCAGGGTGCAGCGGTAGCTCTCGTTGGCGGTGTCGGTGAAGCGGCAGTCGGAGGCAGCTTCGGGGACGGGCTCGCCGCCGCCGCGCGGGGTGTGCATCAGCGTCTGGACGGTCTGGCGCAGGATGTTCCAGGCGCCGGCGTCGTAGGCGTATGCGGGGTCGAAGGGGGCGGGGGCGTAGTCGGCAGCCTCGAACCGGTCGGTGGTGCCGACGACGATCGCTCCGGATCCCGCTCCTCCGGTCGCTGTGCCGCAGGCGGCCAGCGTGGGGGTGAGCAGTCCGGCGGCGGCCGTCAGCACCATGGTCTTGCGGTTCATTCTGGAAGTACTCCCTCACCCGGCACTTGCTCAAAGCGGCGTAGAGGGCACTGCGCGGCGGTCGCCCGTTCAGGGCGGAACGATCGGGCCGGTGTTTGACGATCGGTCCACGCGCATACCGGTCACAGGGGTGTGTGTTCGGTACGGCTGAGGTGCGGCGTAGTGCCCGCGTCGACATTAGTGGCCTGGGACGGGATGGCTGGAACTGGCAGGAGTTGGGGCGTAATCGCACGGTGATGGGTGCGGACTGACAGCTCATGCGGGAGAGTTCGCAGATGTGGGCAGGAGCTGATCAATCCGGACACATGGGGAGGCGTCGGGGCTTGCCGGGGGGCCCTGCGGGCACCTGGCGGGTGACCAAGGTCACCCTGCGCAACGCTTCCCTGGGGGATGGAATTTCGGCCTCCGGGGCTGGGCGCGGAAGATCCTCCGTCAGGACCCCCGCCCCGCCTCATTCCGTTCGGTACGGAGCGTGCGTACTCAGTTCATCGGAGTGATGAGGGAACGCAGGAAGCTCAGGTCGACGTCCTCCAGCGAGCGGACGATCGTCCGGCCGGGCGCCGGTTCGATCCGACCGACGGAGGGGATGGCCACGACCCGGCATCCGGCGGCTTCGGCGGCGGCGACGCCGGTGGCGGTGTCCTCGACGACGGCGCAGCGCGAGGGGTGCGCGCCGAGGGCGTTCGCGGCGAACAGGTACGGGTCGGGGTGCGGCTTGGTGCGGGGCACCTCGTCCCCGGCGACGGTCATGGTGAACCGGTCGCGGCCGAGGGTGAGCAGGACCTGGTCGATGACGCGGCGGTGCGAGGCGGAGACCAGGGCGGTGGGGATGTTGTTCCGGGAGAGCTCGCTCAGCAGCCGTTCGGCTCCGGGCATCAGCGGGACCTGTCCGGCGATCCGTGCCTCGAAGCGCTCGTTGAGGAGCACGCTGAGTTCGGCGAGGTCGATGGTGGCGCCGGTGGATTCGATGAGGAAGGCGGCGCTGCGGCTCATGGGGCCGCCGACGACGACGTCCCGCCACGCGTCGTCGAGCCGGTGCCCGAGCTCACCGAAGATCTCGGCCTCGATCTCCCACCAGAATCCCTCGGTGTCGACGAGGGTGCCGTCCATGTCCAGCAGCACCGCCTGCAGGGCGTGCCCGTCGGCCGTACGGGTGACGGTGGCAGGAACGGTGCTGGTCAATGCGCACACCCTCTCTCAGGGGACGATAAGGCCGGTCACCTCGCCCGTGGGGACATGCCCCGGGGATCAGGTGACCGGCCTGTATGGGACCGTCCAGTGTACGCCGGTCCGTCTCAGCGCGCGTTGAAATACTTCGCTTCGGGGTGGTGGATGACGATGGCGTCGGTGGACTGCTCGGGGTGGAGCTGGAACTCCTCCGAGAGGTGGACGCCGATCCGCTCCGGCTGGAGGAGGTCGGCGATCTTGGCGCGGTCCTCCAGGTCGGGGCAGGCTCCGTAGCCCAGGGAGAAGCGGGCGCCGCGGTACTTGAGGTCGAACATGTCCTCGACCTGGGCCGGGTCCTCGCCGCCGAATCCGAGCTCGGAGCGGACGCGGGCGTGCCAGTACTCGGCCATGGCCTCGGCGAGCTGGACGGAGAGGCCGTGCAGCTCCATGTACTCGCGGTAGGCGTTGGCCTGGAACAGCTTGGCCGTGGCCTCGCCGATCCGGGAACCGACGGTGACGACCTGGAGGCCGACGACGTCGGTCTCCCCCGACTCCTCGGGGCGGAAGAAGTCGGCGAGGCACAGGCGGCGGCCGCGGCGCTGGCGCGGGAAGGTGAAGCGGGTCCGCTCGTTGCCCTGCTCGTCGAGGATGATCAGGTCCTCGCCCTTGGAGACGCAGGGGAAGTAGCCGTAGACGACAGCGGCTTCGAGGAGGTTCTCGGTGTGCAGCTTCTCCAGGAGGCCGCGCAGGCGGGGGCGGCCCTCGCTCTCGACGAGCTCCTCGTACGTCGCTCCACCGGCGCGGGCCTGCTTGAGGCCCCACTGGCCCTTGAACAGGGCGCCCTCGTCGAGCCAGGAGGCGTAGTCCTTGAGCGGGATGCCCTTGACCACGCGGGTGCCCCAGAACGGCGGGGTGGGGACGGGGTTGTCCACGGAGACGTCGGACCGGCCGCCCGGCTCCTCCGGCTCGTCGACCTGGAGGACGGGCGTGTCCCGCTTGGCGACGCGGCGTTGCTTGAGTTCGGGGAGGGTGGCGCCGGGGACGCCGCGCTTGACGGCGATGAGGGCGTCCATGAGGCGCAGGCCCTCGAAGGCGTCGCGGGCGTAGCGGACCTCACCCTCGTAGATCTCGTGGAGGTCCTGCTCCACGTACGCCCGGGTGAGGGCGGCCCCGCCGAGGATGACCGGGTAGTCGGCGGCCAGCTTGCGCTGGTTGAGCTCCTGGAGGTTCTCCTTCATGATCACGGTGGACTTGACCAGGAGCCCGGACATCCCGATGACGTCGGCGCGGTGTTCCTCGGCGGCTTCGAGGATCGCCGAGACCGGCTGCTTGATGCCGATGTTCACGACGTTGTAGCCGTTGTT
>NZ_JANFAK020000046.1 GCF_024721315.2 Streptomyces sp. Isolate_45 | reverse complement strand
GCCGGGGGGTGGGCGGGGCGGGGCAGCGCGGGCGCCGGCGGCCCCGGCGCCCCGGCCCCCCCCCCCCCCCCCCCCCCCCCCCCCGCCGCCCCCCCCCCCCCCCCCCCCCCCCCCCCCCCCCCCCCGCCCCGGTGCGCAGGCGGGCACCGGGACGGCCGGGCGCGACCCGGCCAAGGCGCCCACGGTCAGGCCGTGTTGGACTCCGGTGCGGAGGCGGCGCACGCCTCGTGGCCCCAACGCTTGCCGTGCTTGGCGATCATCTCTCCCGCCGCGTAGGGCTGTCCGCACGGGCAGGTTCCCGGGTACTTGGCCTTGAGGGGGCGGGACGTGCCGCTCTTCGCCTTACTCCCGGGCGAGGTCGCCCTCGCGGTCCGGGCCGGGGCGCCGGTCACCGGTGCCGGGACGGGGAATTCCGTCGCGCCCAGGGCGGTGCCGGCGGCCTGCTGGCTGATCGCCGCCTCACTGGCCGCCTGGTCGGCGATCGCGTTCAGGTGGTCGCCGTCCTCACGGTGGGCGGGGACGTAGAGGAACGTCACGTCGCGTTCGGTCAGCAGTTGGTCGATCTCCTCGACCAGTTCGCGGTTGGCGACCGCCTTGCCCGCGGCGTTCTTCCAGCCGTTGCGCTTCCAGTTGGGCAGCCACTGGGTCACGGCCTTCATCGCGTACTGGGAGTCCATGCGGATCTGCACCGGTGTTCCCGGCAGGAGCGCTTCCAGCAACTTCTGGAGTGCGGTCAGTTCACCGACGTTGTTGGTCGCGCGCCCCAGCGCGCCGGATTCCCAGCGCTCGGGGCGCCCTTCGGCGTCCGCGATGACCCAGGCCCATCCGGCAGGTCCGGGGTTTCCCTTGGACGCCCCGTCGCAGGCGGCAATGATGCGTTCAGACATCCCCCGATCATGCCTCACGCCCGCATCCGCCGGGGCCCGGGCCCCACCGCGGCGACCGACGGCGCCCCTGGAGGAGGAACCGTCGGCCGCCGGCCGGTCAGTAGGTGTAGCTGACGCCCGACTTGTACGGCGTCAGGGTGCGCTGGCTGACGACACCGCGGTAGGTGTACCAGCCCCACTTCTTGCACATCACCTGGTAGCTCAGGGTGTTGTACGCGCCGGATCCCACGCGTACGCGCGGGTAGATGACGTTGTCGCCCCAGTCACCTCCGGCCGGCCCGCTCGAATAGGCGTCCACTCCCCAGTACACGCCGACGACCGAACCACCACCGGGGCAGTTCCAGCTGCCGAAGTTGACCCAGACGTTCCCTCCTGTCCACGCACTGGCCGGAGCGGCGCTGAGGCCGACGACCCCCATGGCCATCAGCGAACCGACAAGGACCGAGCGGCTCTTCCTGAGCAGCGATCCACGCATGAGACCTCCCCTGTGCGGCCGGACGCGTGCGCGTCCTGCCGTGCGCAGCAGATTCCCACACGGATCACAGGATTGTCTGAATTTCGGCGTAAAGAAGGGAAAGTAGAACTCACACCCGAAATCAGCCTGTTTGTTCGAGCGTCTCCGCCGGGGCCGGGGCGTGGTGGGCGAGGGCGGCGTGCGGGTCGGGGGCCGTCGGGTCGGGCCGGGCGTGGTCGGTGTGGACGGTGGCGGCCGCCAGTCGGGGGATCGCGTGGATCAACGCGTGCTCCGCCTCCAGCGCGAGTGCGTGGGCCCGGACCACGGTGAGCCGCGGATCGACGACGATGTCGGCCTCGGCGCGCAGGGTGTGCCCGATCCAACGCAGCCGGACGCGGCCGGTGTCGAGGACTCCGTCCACCTGTGCCAGCGCGTGTTCGGCGGCGTCCACCAGGGCCGGGTCGACCGCGTCCATCAGCCGTCGGCAGACCTCGCGGGCCGCCGCGGCCAGGACGTACAGGATGGCGAGGGTGATCAGGAGGCCGACGACCGGGTCGGCCGCGGGCACTCCGAGGGCCGCGCCCGCGGCGCCGAGGAGCACCGCCAGGGAGCCGAACCCGTCGGTGCGGGCGTGCAGTCCGTCGGCCACCAGGGCGGCCGAGCCGATGCGCCGACCGGTACGGATGCGGTAGCGGGCCACCCACTCGTTGCCCGCGAAGCCGACGAGGGCGGCCACGGAAACGGCCCACAGGTGGGTGATCCCGCGCGGGTTGACCAGCCGGTCGACGGCCACGTAGGCCGCGAGGGCGGCGGAGGCGGCGATGGTGGCCACGATGACGATCCCCGCGAGGTCCTCCGCGCGGCCGTAGCCGTACGTGTAGCGGCGGTTGGCGGCCCGCCGCCCGAGGACGAAGGCGATGGCCAGCGGTACGGAGGTCAGTGCGTCGGCGGCGTTGTGGACGGTGTCGCCGAGCAGGGCCACCGACCCCGAGAGGGCGACGACCAGGGCCTGGATCAGGGTCGTCGCCCCCAGGATGGCCAGCGAGATCCAAAGCGTGCGCATGCCCTCGCGGGATGCCGTCATCGCCGCGTCGACCTTGTCGGCGGCCTCGTGACGGTGGGGCCTGATCAGGTGCCCGATCCGGTGCCGGAGCCGCCGGGCCGGGAGCGATCCGTCGGCACTCCGGCCCGGTTCCGGGGCGGCGTGATCGTGACCGTGGTGAGGGTGGGAGTGGGGGTGGGGGTGGTCTGCCTTCCGCGTGCGCTGATTCGCCTCCATGGAGCCACCGTGGCACACGGAACCCATTGCGGCTACGGCCGTCATACCCACTCCGACCAGCTGCGCTTCACGTGCAACTGCGTACGGCGGCCGGCAACGGTACGGTCGCGGTCGATCGGCTCCCACGGGCCGGGCGTGGGGCGGGCTCTACGGGGTCTCGTAGCGGCCGACGTTCGTCACGATCGCTTCCTGCAGGGGCTGGAGTCGGTCGACCAACTGCTGGAAGTCGGCCGTGCGGCCGTCGGACCACTGGCCCAGTCCGACCACCATGACGCGGTCGCGCATGGTGAACGACTGCACCATGCCGCTGTCCGGCGGAAGGGTCGGCAGACCCGAGGCGGGCGGCGGGGCCTGCGCCGCGACCTGGTAGTCGTCGAAGGCCGTGCCCAGCTCGTTCACCAGCGTCAGCGTGTCCCGGGGGTCCTTCATGGTGAACAGGACCACGTTGAACTGGTTGTCGCGGGCGTCCTTGTAGAGCGCGACGTGTTGGCCGACGCACCCCTTGCTCCCGGCGATCAGGTCCGCCAGGCGCGGGCCGACCGTACCGGGTTGGGCGCACGGGGCCGGGGTGGCGGAACCGACCTTGGTGTAGGTGCCGCCGGTTCCGTCCGGCACGGATGCCGGGAAGGCGTCGGCGAGCGGGATCGGTGGCCGGGCCGCGGCGCCGGCGGGCGTCGCGGACGCCCCGGGGGCGGAGGGTGTCCCCCGAGTTCCCGGTGTGGCCGGGGCCGCCGGAGCCGCCGCCGGTTTTCCCGTGTCCTCCTCGGACGCGTATCCCGCGAGCTTCAGGACGCCGAAGGCGACCGCCGCCGCCGACAGGGCCATCGCGGTGTTGCGCACCCATGCCCGTCGGTGTGCGGGGGCCTCGGGTTCGGGGGCCGCGCCGCTCCGCTCGTACTGCGCGCGCAATGCGTTCCACTTGTCGTCGTCCGGTGCGTTCCGGCCCGGCGGTATCTGATCGTTGTGCGCCACGGTGGCACCGTAGCGATCTCCGTGGCTGAAAAGAACAGTCGCAGGTCACAGCATCATCACGTTGATCCGAGGGGAATTCCGCGGGTGTTGGGCGGGGATTCGGCCGGATTCCCGGAGGCCCCCGGCAGGGCCCTACAGGTCGATCCAGTACCTCCGCTTCGGCCCGATGAGGGTCTCGCGGACGTCTTCCAGTACGCCGCCCGCCCGCTCGATGGTCCTGATCGAGGGGGTGTTGTCGGGGTCGCAGGTGAGCAGGACCCGGTCCATGCCGAGCACCCGCGCCTCGTGCAGCACGGCGGTCAGCGCCCGCCCGGCCACCCCGCGCCCGCGTGCCGAGGGGCGCACGCTGTAGCCGATGTGTCCGCCCGCGTCGAGGAGGAAGGCGTTCAGGTAGTGCCGCAGGTCAATGGCACCGAGGTAGGTGTCGCCCTCGACGATCCACCAGTAGGTGGCGTGTACGCGGCCCTGCTCGACCGGGAGCGTACGGTCCGCGTAGCCGCGCAACCGCTCCACCCACGCCGCGAATCCCTCGGGGGTCTCGACGTCGTCGTCGGAGCCGAGACCGGCTCCGTCCATGTGCGCTTCGGCGCCCCATTCGGCGCGGGCGGCGAGCCAGGAGGAGTGCAGCCCGGCGGTGGGTGCGATCAGTTCGGGCATCCCCGCACGATAACAGCCGGTCATCCTGGCTGGTCGCGGCGGGCATCGGGCGCGGGCGGGGCCGCTGATGTCAGCGTGCGCGCCGGGGGCCGCCGCGTTGGGGCCGGCGACGGGCGGGCGAGGCTTCGGGGGCGGCCTGCGGCGAGGAGAACCCGCCGGGAACCGCCGTACGGGACTGCTGGGCGACGGCCGGGGCGGCGACCGGGGCCCCTGCGGCGGCGGGGCGTTGTGCGCGGCCGAGGACGGAGAGGTTGCCGATCAGGGGCGCGCAGGACTGGCAGACCTCCGCGAGGGTCCACACCTGTCCCACGGCCGGATTGTGGACGAGGACGAGCAGCGGGGTGCCCGCGCAGGAGGCCCTGCTGCCCTCGTGGTAGGCGCATTCGGCAGCTCCGCAGGCGCACGCGGCGTTCGGGCGCACGGTCGCGAGGCGGGCGTGCGCGCGGGCGTGCTCGGCGGCGAAGCGTCGCATGGCGCCGGTGTCCTTGGACCGGGGCGGCATCCGGCAGGCCTCGACGCTGCAGGTGACGGAGACGCTGTGGTCGCCGTGACCGATCAACCGGACGGTCCAGGTCCGACCGGGTACGCGGGATCCGGGAATCATCGTCAAGGGTGGGCCGTCCGTTCACATATGCGGTGGTGTGCCGGGTTTTTGACGTCTTCGCGACCGGGGACGGCGGGGTTCGCGCCGAGCGGCCTCGCTCCGGAGCGCAGCGCGGGGGCGGGCAGGTCGCGAGGTGAACGTCACATCGAAGCGAAGACGGTCAGGGCGAGAGGGGCACTTCGGCCGAACACGGCCTCAATGTCTTTGTCGCACGCGGCCGGGCGCACTGTCAACGGGACGTCACCGCGTACGTCACGACACCGTTCGACCGGCCGGTGGGTGTCCGGCGAACCGGAGTGGGCCGTTCGGTGGTCCGGAGGTCGGCCGGTAGCGCTTATCGTCTGCTTACCTCACCAGGACCCTTCGCCCAGGAGCACCACCATGGCCCACCTCATACGCCGCCCCGCCCGAGCGGCGGCCCTCGCCACCGCCGCCCTGCTGGCCGTGCCCGCCCTCGCGGCCTGCGGCGGGGAGGCGAAGGACAAGGCCGACCCGAAGCCGTCGACCTCGGCCGCGGCGAGTGCCGAGGCCAAGCCGGCCGTCCTGCCCGCGGCGCTGACCGGGCAGAAGCCCGACTGGCAGAAGTGCCCGGCGCCGTCCGCCGCGCAGGGCGGCGGCAAGGCCCCCGGCAGCGGCTGGGAGTGCGCCACGATGAAGGCGCCCCTCGACTACGCCAAGCCGGACGGCGAAACCCTGGACGTCGCGCTGATCCGCAAGAAGGCCACGGACGCGGGCAAGCGCGTCGGCTCGCTGGTCTACAACTTCGGCGGGCCGGGCGGCTCGGGCGTCGAGACGCTCCCGGGCGCCGCGAGCGAGTACAAGAAGCTGAACGCGGCCTACGACCTGGTCAGCTTCGACCCGCGCGGGGTGGGCAACAGCGCCGGGATCACCTGCCTGGACGACAAGACCCTGGACCAGGCGGTCGACAGCGCGGACCCGCTGACGGACGTGCGCACGTTCACCGAGGCCTGCAAGAAGAACTCCGCGAAGGTCCTCCCCCACGTGGGTACCGTCAACGCGGCCCGCGACATGGACCTGTTGCGGCAGGTGCTCGGCGACCAGAAGCTGAACTACTTCGGCATCTCCTACGGCACCCAGCTGGGCGGCGTCTACGCCCACCTGTTCCCGGGGAACGTCGGCCGCACCGTGCTGGACGCCGTCGTCGACCCCACCGCCGACGAGGTGCAGGGAGCCCTCGGCCAGGCCAAGGGCTTCCAGCTGGCCCTGGACCACGCCATGAAGTACTGCCGGGACAAGTACACGGCCAACTGCCCGACCGGGCCGAGCGACGCCGAGGGCAACAAGCGGATCGCCGCCATGCTGGAGAAGCTGAAGACCAAGCCCGCCTCGACCGAGGACGGCCGCAAGCTGACCTCGGAGCTCGCCCTCACCGGCATCGTCGCCACCCTCTACGACAAGGAGGGCTGGGAGTACCTCGTCCAGGGCCTCGGCGAGGTGATGCAGAACGGCACGGGCAACATGCTGCTGGCCATCGCGGACGGCTACAACGGGCGCGGTGAGGACGGCCGCTACAGCAACATGCACGCCGCGAACATGGCGATCAACTGCGCCGACACCAGCCGCCGCCACACGGTCGAGGAGACCAAGGCCCAGGAGCCCGCGTTCCGCGCGGCGTCCCCGGTGTTCGGGCCGGACATGGTGGAGGGTCTGCTCGGCTGCGCCGAGTGGCCGGTGCGCGGCACGACGGACAAGCCGGTGGTCGACGCGGCGGGCGCGACGCCGATCCTGGTCGTCGGCAACGCCGGTGACCCGGCCACCCCGGTCGAGGGCGCGAAGCGGATGGCCGACGCGCTCGGCAAGGGCGTCGGCGTGAACCTGACGGTGCAGGGCGAGGGTCACGGCACGTACGGCACCAACGCCTGCGCCACCAAGGTGATCGACACCTTCCTGCTGGACGGCACCGCTCCGGTGGACGGCACCGTCTGCAAGTAGCCCTCCCCGGCCCGCGGGACGCGTTGCGCACCACCGGTGCCCTCCGACCGTCCCGCGGGCCCCGCTACTCGGCGGACGCCCGCTCCTTGGCCCGCTT
The DNA here is from genome assembly GCF_024721315.2 of Streptomyces sp. Isolate_45. Classification (GTDB taxonomy): domain Bacteria; phylum Actinomycetota; class Actinomycetes; order Streptomycetales; family Streptomycetaceae; genus Streptomyces. The sequence goes on along the minus strand of NZ_JANFAK020000046.1, from coordinate 48,097 downwards.
CGTGAGCACCGCGGCGGCCGCGAGGGCGCTGCCCGCGAAGGCGAGGGCCAGGGTCCAGGGCCGGTCGAAGGTGTGGCCGGTGGCGTGGTCGACGGAGTACCGGCCCGCCCCCGCGAGGCCCACGGCGGCCGCCGTGAACCCCAGGAACGCGGGGTACTCGTAGCCGCCCTCCTGGGCGAAGAACCCGGCGGGCGCGTGCACGGCCACCGCGCCGGCCATGGCGCCGGCGGCCGCCGCTCCCGCAGCCGGAGTGGCCAGGCCCAGCACCAGCAGGGCGCCGCCCCCGGCCTCGCCGAGCGCGGCGGCGACGGCGCTCCGCCGGCCGGGCGTGAAGCCCATGTGTTCCATCCCGGCCGCCGTGCCGTCCAGGCCGGCGCCACCGAACCAGCCGAACAGCTTCTGCGTGCCGTGCGCCATCAGCACCGCCCCGGTGCCCGTCCGCAGCGCCAGCAGGGCCAGGTCACGTCGGTTGATGCGGGTCATGGATGAACCTCCGGGTCGGTGCCGTTCACGAAGCCGTACGGGACATGCGTATCCCCCCGGGCGCCGGCTCCCCCGGATCCGGCCGTGGATCCGCCATACGGTCGTGGATCCGCCATACGGTCGTGGCCGGGCGGTACGGGTCCGGATGGAGCACCGCGCACGGGCGCGCGGCCGTGTCGCCGACCGGCCGCGCCGGGGCCCTGCCATCGTGACCGGGCACCCGTCCCCAACCCGGAGGTACCTCCATGTCCCCACGGTCGAACCCCGCCGGCAACCGGGTCCGCCCCGCGCGGCGCCTCCTCGCGACCGCCCTGATGTGCGCGGCCGCCGCCGGCGTCCTCGTACCGCCGGCGTACGCGGGCACCGACCGCGATCCGGGCGGCCGGGGGTCGGCGGCCCTGCGCAAGGAACTCCAGGAGCTGGTGAACAGTCCCGGTGGGCCGCCCGGAGCCATCGCCGTCCTCAAGGACGGCGACCGTACCGAGGTGTACCGGGCGGGGGTGGCCGACCTGGAGAGCGGGCGCAGGCCCGCGCCGTCCGACCACATGCGGATCGCCAGCGTCGCCAAGGCCTTCAGCGGGGCGGTGGCCCTCCAGCTCGTCGACCGCGGCCGGCTGCGCCTCGACGACACGATCGGCAAGGTGCTCCCCCGGCAGCCCGAGGCCTGGCACGCGGTGACGCTCCGTCAACTCCTCAACCACACCAGCGGTCTGCCCGACTACTCGGCCTCCGCCGAGTTCCGCGAGATCGTCTCCGCGGACCCCCGGCACCGGTTCGACTCGCGCCGACTGTTGGGCTTCGTCGCCGGGCAGGACCTCGCGTTCCCTCCCGGTAGCCGCTACCAGTACTCCAACTCCGACAACATCGCCGTCGCCCTCATGGCCGAGGCCGTCACCGGACGCCGCTACGAGGACCTGCTGCGGGACCTGGTGTACGAGCCCCTCGGCCTGGAGCGGACGAGCCTGCCCGGCGGCTACCGGCTGCCCGTCCCGTTCCTGCACGGCTACGTCGTCGAACCGCCCGAGGAGCCGCAGGACGTCAGCGAGGCCATCGGCGCTTCCGGCGCCTGGGCTTCGGGGGGCATCGTCTCGACCCCGCAGGACCTGACGGAGTTCATCCGGGCGTACGCGGGCGGCGAACTGGTCTCGGAGCGGACCCGGCGCCGGCAGTTCACGTTCCTGCCCGGCGGGCTCTCGCAGCCTCCCGGACCCGGACGCACCGACGCGGGCCTGGCGATCTACCGGTACACGACCCGGTGCGGGGTGGTGTACGGCCACACGGGGAACACCGCGGGCTACACCCAGCTCGCGGCGGCCACGGCGGACGGGCGTCGCTCCCTCACCTTCACGGTCACCGCGCAGGCCTCGCTCACCTACAAGCCCGAACTGATCGAGCGGATCCGCGAGGTCCAGGAGGACTTCGTCTGCGCCCTGCTGCGCCGCCACTGACCCCGGAACGGGAACGGGAACGGCCCGCCCGGTGCTCGTGCACCGGGCGGGCCGCCGGTCGGTTCAGCCGGTCGGTTCGGCGAGTCGGTTCAGCGGACCGGGCACTTCTTCCACTGGAAGTGGTAGACGCTGTTGATGCTGCCGTCGGTGGAGTCGAGGGCCATGTAGCTGGTCCTGCTCGCGTCGGAGGTCCCGACCGCGGCGCGCAGCTCGGTGTTGATGTTGAAGTTGCGCAGTTCGCCGCAGGGGGCGAAGACGAGCGCCTCGATGCCGGTGGTGTCGGTGGCCTGCCAGTTGTCGTTGAGCGCGCCGCGGAACGTGTGCGTGCGGTACTCGGTCTGCTTCATGCCCTGGAAGTAGTAGCTGGCCTTCTGCGTGCCGGTCGCGCCCCGCTGCAGGCTGCCGAAGCCGCGGTAGTCGACCTGGGCGACCGCGTAGGTGTAGCCCTGCGGGACGTGGACGTTCAGGGAGAGGAGACAGTTCTTGCGGCCGTCGGTCGCGGTGCTGTTCCCGCCCGCGGAGGCGACGTACTCACTGTAGGTGACCGTGAAGGCGGAGTTGTCGTCGGCGACGGCCACGGCGGCGCTGCCCGGGCGGCAGCCCGATCCGTTGACGGTGGCGACGTCCACCGTCACCCGGTCCGGGGGCGCGATGCCCGAGGAGGCGCCGGCCGTCGGGGCGATGCCGAGGCTGAGCAGGGTTCCGGTCACGGCGGCGGCGCTGAGCGCTACGCGGAGCGATGTGATCACGGGGCCATGGTGGGCGGACCGGACGCCGCGGGCGGTCCGAGGCGGGGAGAACGCGCGCGGGCCTCACTCCGATGGGCCGGCCGTCACACTGGAGAAACGATCCGGCAGATCCGGCGGATCCGGCAGTGGGCTCGGTGCCCGCTCCGGGCCAGGGGCCGTCGTCGAACCCCCGTCGTCGCCCCGAAGGCGGCCTCGCGGCGGTCGGTGCGTGCTCCCGGCGTGCCGGGCGGAAGCCCGTGTACCGGACGTGCTCGGGCTTCCGCCCGGTGCGGCGGGAGCGCGTGCCGGACGTCGTGAGGCAGACGGGAGTGTGACGACAGGCCCCAGGGTCCGCGGGCTCGGGTTGAGGCTCCGGCTCATCGGCGTAGCGTGAAATGAGGCCCGCTCCAGTGGCAGGCGGCAGCGGTGTCCTCCGGGGGCGGTCCCACCGTGCCGTCGCGCTGCCACCGAGGCGGTTTCCCCCCGCGCGTACCGCGGGGGCAGGCCACGAGGAGCGGTGCCATGGGCAAGCCCACGATCGACCACCTGCGCGAGCAGGTACGCGGTGAGGTCGTCACGCCGCAGGACGGGGCCTACGACGAGGCGCGCACGGTCCACAACGCCATGATCGACAGGAGGCCGGCCGTCGTCGTGCGCTGCGTCAACGCCGGCGACGTGATGGCCGCGGTGGGTTTCGCCCGCGAGAACGACCTCGACCTGGCGGTCCGGGGCGGCGCGCACAGCGTGCCCGGCTTCGGCACCTGCGACGGGGGCGTGGTCGCCGACCTGTCCGGGATGCGCGGGGTACGGGTGGAACCCGCGCGCGGCACCGCGCGGGCCGAGGGCGGAGCGACCTGGGGTGATTTCAACGCGGCGACGCACGCCTTCGGCCTGGCCACGACCGGCGGGATCATCTCCACCACGGGCGTCGGCGGGTTGACCCTGGGCGGCGGCATCGGCCACCTCGCGCGCGGGCTCGGCCTGAGCTGCGACAACCTGGTGTCGGCGGACGTGGTGACCGCGGACGGCGAGCTCCTCGTCGTCGACGAGGAGCAGCACCCGGACCTGTTCTGGGCCCTGCGCGGCGGTGGCGGCAACTTCGGGGCGGTGACGTCGTTCGAGTTCCGGCTCGCGCCCGTCCGGGACGTCTACGGGGGGCCGATGCTCTTCGAGCTGAAGGACGCCGGCGCCGTCCTGCGGGCGTTCCGCGAGCTGATCGCCGACGCGCCCGAGCAGTTGGGGGCGTTCCCGGCCTTCCAGATCGCGCCGCCGTTGCCGTTCATCCCGCAGGACCGGCACGGCGAGCCGTTCATCCTGGTCGTGGCCTGTTGGGCGGGGCCGATCGACGAGGGCGAGGCCGCCCTGCGTCCCTTCCACGAGATCGCCCCGTTGGTCGCCGAGCACGTCGGCCCCATGCCCTACCCGGCGTTGAACTCCGCCTTCGACGCCCTCGTGCCGCCCGGACTCCAGCACTACTGGAAGGCGAACTTCGTCACCGAGCTGACCGACGAGGCGATCGAGGCCCACCTGCGGTACGGGCCGGGCGTGCCGGTGGTGAACTCGACCGTGCACATCTATCCCATCAACGGTGCCTGTCACCGGGTGGCGCCGGATGCCACCGCGTTCGCCTACCGGGACGCCTCCTTCGCGACGGTCATCGCGGGGATGTGGCCCGACCCGGCCGACAACGAGGCCAACACCGCCTGGGTGCGCGACTACTACGCGGCCACCGCACCGCATTCGCAGGAGGGCGGCTACGTCAACTTCATGGCCGGCGACGACCAGGACCGGATCCGGGTCAACTACAAGGGCAACTACGACCGCCTCGTCGAGGTCAAGCGGCGGTACGACCCGGGGAACCTCTTCCACCTCAACCAGAACATCGCCCCGTGACGGTCGTGCGCCCACGGCTCAGTTCATCACGCGCGGCAGGCGCAGGCTGAGGAGGGTGGTCAAGGCGATCAGGCCCAGTTGGACGAGGAGGGTGAGCAGGAGGGCGTCGCGCATCCCCAGGGAGGCGGTCAGCGCGAGGAAGAGGCTGCCCAGGGTCGCGACGCCCAGGGCCAGTGCCGACTGCTGGGTGGTGACCATGACACCGCCGCCCACCCCCGCCCGGTCGGCCGGTACGTCGGACAGCACCATGCGGATCAGGACGGGCAGTTGGAGGCCCTGGCCCAGGCCGGCGACGGCGACGCCGGGGGCGAGCGCGGCGAGCCCGACGCCGGGCCAGCCCTGTCGGAGTTCGACGAGCAGCAGGAGGATGCCGAGGGCCTGGAGGACGCCGCCCGCGGTGACGACCCGGCTGCCGAAGCGTCCGATGAGCCGCGGTCCGGCGAGGGAGGCGGCGAAGAATGTCAGGGCCATCGGTACGAGCGCGAGCCCGGCCCGTACGGGCCCCATCGCCAGGCCCTGTTGCAGGGCCACCGCCATCACGAACATGAACCCGCTGAAGCCGATCGAGAACGGCACCACCATCACCAGGCCGCGGCGCAGCGAGTCGAGCCGCAGCAGGCTCGGTGGGACGAGCGGGGTGCGACCGAGCCGGTCGGCGCGGCGCTCGGTGAGGTAGAAGGCCGTGGCCGCGAACGGGAAGGCCGCGAGGGACAGTACGGTCCACAACGGCCAGCCGGCGGCCCGGCCCTCGGTGAGCGGCAGGAGCAGGGACACCAGGGACACGGCGAGCAGCAGGGTGCCGGGAACGTCGACGGAGGCGGGGCGGGGCGAGCGGGTCTCCGGGACGGCACGGACGGCGAGGATCAGGCCGAGGAGCACGAAGGGGATGTTGACCAGGAAGACGGCCCGCCATCCCGTGCCGGCCAGGTCGGCGGCGACGAGGACGCCGCCGAGGATCTGTCCGGCGACCATCGACAGTCCGGCGGTGGCCCCGTAGAGGCTCATCGCCCGGGCCCGGCGCGGGCCCCTGGTGGTGGCCTGGATGGTGGCGAGGACCTGCGGCAGCATCAGCGCGGCCGCGGCTCCCTGCGCCACCCGCGCGCCGACGAGCGTCCAGGCGGTGGGCGCCAGTCCGCAGGCCAGGGAGGTGATCCCGAAGGCGGCCATGCCGAGGAGGAAGAGCCGGCGCCGACCGGCCGTGTCACCGAGGCGACCGCCGAGGACCAGCAGGACGGCGTAGGCGACGCCGTAGCCGCCCACGACCAGTTCCAGCAGGGCCGGTCCGGCGGCGAGGTCGGCGTCGATGGCGGGCAGGGCCACGTTGACGATGAAGAAGTCGATCAGCGGGAGGGCCGCGCCCAGGAGCACGGTGAACAGTCCCAGCGGGCGCAGTGCCGACGGGGCCGACGGGTCGGGTGCGGTGGCGGCGCCGGAGGTGGGTGGGGCGGATGGTGCGGTGGGGGGTGCGGAGGGCGTGCGTACGGTGGTTTCGTTCACGAGGACGACGATCCCCCGGCCCTCAGCCTGGTACCAGAGTGTCCTTGTCCTGGTACCAGGAGTACCTGGCAACCGGCTGCGGGGTACGGCAGGCTGGGACCATGACCACGGTGGCTCCCGAATCCGATGTGCGCCGGCGCGAGCTGGCGGAGTTCCTGCGCAGCCGCCGGGAGCGGATCACTCCCGAGCAGGTCGGCCTCGTGCGCGGCCGGCGCCGGCGCACCCCGGGTTTGCGGCGGGAGGAGGTCGCGCAGCTCTCGGCGGTGGGCGTCACCTGGTACACGTGGCTGGAGCAGGCCCGCGAGATCCAGGTGTCCGCCCAGGTGCTGGACGCCCTCGCGCGCGCCCTGCTGCTGGACCGGAGCGAGCGGGCGCACCTGTTCGCACTGGCCGGCGGCGTCGATCCGGCCCCGCACACGCCGTGTCCGAGCGTGACGCCGGAGCTGCGGGTGATGCTCGACCAGCTGGGGCCGATCCCGGCCTGCGTGCAGAACAGCCGCTACGACATCCTCGCGTACAACGCGACGTACGGGCGGCTGCTGTGCGATCTGGACCGGATGCCTCCGGAGGATCGGAACTGTCTGTGGCTGGCGTTCACGGATCCCGACTGGCGGGCCTGCACCGTGGACATGCCCGAGGCGAGCCGGCTGATGGCGGCCAAGTTCCGCGCGTCGATGGCCGAGCACTTGGCCGAGCCGGCCTGGAAGGCGCTGCTGGCCCGGCTGGAGGGGGCGTCGGCGGAGTTCCGCGAGGTGTGGGCGCGCCACGAGGTGGTCGCGCAGGGCGGCAAGACGAAGTACATCCGGAACCCGCTGGTGGGGCTGCTGCACCTGCGGCACACCGACCTGTGGCTGGGGCCGGCGGCGGGCCCCCGGCTGGTGGCCTACGTCCCGGTGGACGAGGAGACCCGCGGCCGCCTCGAACGGCTCCGGACGCTGTCCCCGGCGGGCGCCGGCCTCCCGCAGGGGTGAACGGCGCGCGGACACGCGCGGCGGGATCGTTCCTGCACCCGGTGGCCCGGCGAGGATCCCCGGACCGGGGCCGGTACGGGGTCCCGCACACGAGGAGGCACAGTGGTCCGGCATTACGGAAGCACCCTTCGGGAGTCCCTGGCGGGGCCGGGTACGACCCCGCTCATCGGGGTGTACGACATGTACTCGGCCTCGGTGGCGGCCGGTCACCACGACGCGCTGTTCGTCTCCGGGTTCGGTTTCGCGGCCTCCTACTACGGGCTGCCGGACGTCGGCTTCATCGCCTGGCCGGACATGGTGGCGTTCACGGAACGGCTCCGGTCCGCCTTCCCCCGCCACCACCTGCTGGTGGACATCGACGACGGGTACGGCGACCCGGAGGTCGCCGCCCACGTCGTGCGGCGCCTGGAGGGGGCGGGCGCCTCGGGCGTCGTCCTGGAGGACCAGCGGCGCCCGCGCCGCTGCGGCCACGCGGACGGCAAGCAGATCCTGCCCCTGCCCCAATACCTCGCCAAGCTCCGCCGGGTCCTCGACGCACGCGGTGACCTGTTCGTGGTGGCCCGCACCGACGCCACGGAGGAACCGGAGATGCTGCTGCGCGCGCGTCAACTGGCCGCTGCCGGAGCGGACATGGTGCTCGTGGACGGCGTACGGAGCACCGCACAGCTGAAGCTGATCCGCGAGGCGGTCGGGGACACGCCGCTGCTCTTCAACCAGATCGAGGGCGGCCGGTCCCCCCGGCTCTCCCTCACCGAACTGGACGGCCTCGGTGTGGCCGCCGCCGTCTACAGCACCCCCTGTCTGTTCGCCGCGCACCGGGCGATGGACGCCGCTCTCGGCGAGTTGCTGTCCCGCGACGGCCTGTTGCCGGAACCGTCGCCGAACACGGTCGGCGTGGCCCGCTCCACCGAGCTGCTGGCCCGCAACCTGGCACCCTGACCCGATGCCGGAACGACCCGAGGTACCCGGTGGGGGCTGCGGCCCCCGAGCCTCACCCGACGCCGGCCAGCACCTGTAGCGGCAGGGCCTCGAAGAAGGTCACCGCTTCCTCCCGCCAGCGGGGCCGCCAGCCGGCCGCCTCGGTGGCGGCCCGTACGGCGTGCCGCTCGATGCCGGCCCGCAGGCGCTCCTCGGCGCCGCAGCGGCGCCCGATGTCGCGCACCGCCTCGACGGTGTCGGCCGAGCATCCCGGGTCGCCGAGCGCCGCCTCGACCACGGCCAGATCGCGGCCGCCGGCGGTGGCGAGGACGGCGGTGACCGCGTAACTGCGGCGGCCTTCGCGCAGGTCGTTGCCCGGGGGCTTGCCCAGCGACCGGGCGTCCCCGAAGAGGTCCAGGTGGTCGTCGCGCATCTGTCCGCAGATGCCGACCAGGCGCGCGTAGCGGCGGAGCTCCGCGTCGAACGGCCGGGGGTCCGCGCCGGCGGCCAGCAGGCCCAGTTGGAGCGGGGCGAGGATCGAGTAGCGGGCCGACTTGTACTCGGCGACCTCGTGCAGCGTCTCCTCGTCGGGCAGCGCGGCGAAGTCCCGTTCCAGGTCGGCGATCTGGCCGAGGAGGGTGGCCGTCGCCGCCCGGGTCTGGACCTCCAGCATGGCGTGGCGCAGCGGGAGGGGCGCGGTGGAGTCGAGGAGTACCTGTTGGGAGAGGAACGCGGCGAGGTCTCCGGCGAGGACGGCCAGGCCGAGGGCCACCTGCGGGTGGTCGGGAAAGCGGGCTCGGTAGGCGTGGTGGGTGGAGGGGCCGGAGCGTCGGGTGGGGCTGTTGTCGATGATGTCGTCGTGGATCAGGCCGTGGGTCTGGAGGAGTTCGATGCTCAGTGCGGCGTCGTCCAGAGCCGGGACGGGCTCGGTGGTGACCAGACGGGCCGCCTCGTGGATCAGGGCGACCCGCAGGCGCTTCCCGCCGCGCAGGGACAGGTCCCGCAGCAGGCTCAGGCATTCGGGGGCGAAGGCGCTGTGCGGGGGTGCGTCGAGGGTGCGTTCGAGGCCGTCGAAGTAGTCCGCGAAGAGCCGGGCGAAGTGCCGCTCGTACCCGGCCAGCCGGCCGCGCATCCGCTCGGCCGGGTCCGACGGGGGGACGCGCTCCGACGGGGCGGGCCCGGGGGGCCGGTGCGACGGGGCGGGCCGGTCTGCGGTGCCGGTCATGTGCGGGCTCCCCTGGGCTGGTTCCGGGCGACCCGGGTCGGGTCCGACGGAGATGATCATACGTTCGCGCGGACGTCCGAACGGGGGCAACGGCTCCCCCGTCCGGCGGTGAGGTCGTTGCCGGGTGATCGCCGGCTCGTTGGGCGGTGGGCGCCGCGGCCCGCGACGCCCCGTCCTCGTCAGAAGGAGCTCCCCATGCGCGCTCGCGCCCTCGCTTCGCCCGGCCCCAGCCGTCGGATGGTCCTCGCCGGTGCGCTCGGGCTCGGGGCGGCGGCCGGGTGGCCCGCGGCCGGACGTGCCCACGCCGCGGCCGCCGGCGGTCCGTCGATCTTCGGCTGTGCGGCGTGGGGGGCCCGGCCGCCGTCCGAGTCCGTGGTCATCCTGGCCGCGCCGCCGAAGCAGATCGTGGTGCACCACACGGCGACCAGGAACGTGGAGGACTACTCGCAGCAGCGGGCGTTCGCCCTGGCACGGGCGATCCAGAACTACCACATGGACATCCAGGGCTGGATCGACACCGGCCAGCACTTCACCATCAGCCGCGGCGCCTTCGTCACCGAGGGCCGACACCACAGTCTCGCCGAACTGGATTCGGGCCGCCGGCAGGTGCGTTCGGCGCACTGCGTGGGCCGCAACGACGTGTCCGTCGGCATCGAGAACGAGGGCACCTACACCAGCGAGGAACCCCCGGCCCAGCAGTTCGAGGCCCTCGTCGCACTGTGCACGCACATCTGCGACCGGTACGGGATCGCGCCGACGGAGATCCACGGGCACCGGGACTTCAACGACACCGCCTGCCCGGGCGACCGGCTGTACGCGCTCCTCCCCCGCCTGCGCAAGGACGTGGCCGTACGGCTGGGCGTCCGCCTGGGCGACCCGGAGCGCCCGGGGTTCCCCGACTTCCCCGTGTACGAGGACCGCGACGCGTGGGCCGGGCCGGCGGAATACCTTCCCCCGGGTGCGCTGGACGGGGAGCTCGCCCGCTGGACGGGGCGCGGGGCCACGGGCCGGGGCGCGGGCGGGCGTACGCCGCGGTAGGGCCTGTGGCCGGAGAGGTTTGCCGGGGCGCGATGTCCGGTGCGGTGCGTCGCGAGGCGGAGGGCCTCGACCCGTACCGGACGTACCGGCGTGGTCCGACAAGCGGCGAGGGGCCGTGCCGGGCGCCGTGACACGGTGAACCGGTCCGGTCACAGCACTAGACTGCGGCTCGCGCGACCCCCAGACAGACAAAGGTGAACATGTTCGAGCCGGTGCAGGAAAATCCGTACCCCGATACCCACGTGCTCGGCGAGGGCCCCGCCCCGCATCCGCAGTTGGGCCCGGTGCTGGCGCTCCTGGGGCGCTGGCACGGTCGGGGCGAAGGCCAGTACCCGACCCTCGACGCGGACTTCCGCTACGAGCAGGAGATCACCTTCAGCCACGACGGCCGGCCCTTCCTGCGTTACGAGGCGCGCGCCTGGCTGATCGACGGATCCGGCGCCCCGGTGCGGCCCGCCGGCCGTGAGGCCGGATGGTGGCGGGTGTTGCCCGACGCCTCCCTGGAGGTCGTACTGGCCCATCCCACGGGGATCGTCGAGACGTACGTCGGGCAGGTGGAGGGATCCGTGATCGAGATCCGGACGGACGAGGTGACACTGACGCCGAAGGCCAAGGAGGTCACCGCCACCCGGCGCCTCTACACCCTCGACGAGGACGGGCTGACGGTGGTCCACGACATGGCGGCCGTGGGGCAGCCGCTCCAGCACCACCTGACGACGCGTCTGCGCCGCCGGCCGTCCTGACGGCGGCCGGCGCCCAGCGGCCGGCCGGTCCCGGCGTGCGTTCCGGGCGGCGGCCGGGCGCGGGGCCGGGCGCCGGGGCGCGGCCGGTGGTTGACTGGTCGGCATGCCATTCGACGCCTACGGCGTGCTGTCAGGGACCCTGCACCGCCACTTCCGCGACCGGCCCGACGACCAGGGCGCCTGGTTCCACGTCAATCTGGAGGTCGACGCCCCGGACGGCCGGTACCGGTGCGCCGTCGACGTGGACAGCAAGCAGTCCGCCACCGGGGTCCGGTGGAAGAGGCTCGTCCTGGCGCCCTCGGTGCTCGATCCCGTGCCCTCACTGGCTCCGGGGTACCACGAGCTCTCCATGAGTTCCGGTTCCGGCGCCCTCGACTACCTGCGGCATCCGGCGCTCGCCGACCGCCGCGGCTGTCTCGTCCCGCCTCGCCCGCCGGCGTGGCTCCGGTCGCTGGTGGACCGGTGGAGCCCGCCGCGGCCGTGGGTCACGGGATCCAATCTGGACGCCGCCCGGGCGTTGGAACCCATGCTGGTGCCCGGGAGGCCGATCCTCGTCTTCGGGGAGCCCTTCACCCACCACGGCCCCGGCATGCACAACATCCATCAGAACCAGGGCGATCCGTACGGCAGCCGGTGGTGGGACGAGAACGGGATCTGGCAGGACGGCGCCACCCTCACCCGGCGGCCGGACGGCTGGTACGACGTCTTCCTGAACAAGTTCTCCAGCCAGTTGGACCCGACGGACGAACACGGGCACCCGGTGACGCCCCACGGATGAGGGACCCGACTCGGGGCCCGAGGCCCCGTTCAGCCGATCCCGGCGTTCTTCAACACCCGGGAGACGGCGTCCCACTCCGGGGCGACGGGGGCGAGGGGCGTCTCGCCGACGCCGCGGTCCTTGAAGCCTCCGGAGGTGGACACGCAGACGACGGGCCCGTCGAACTCCTCACCGGTGGCGACCCGTTGGCGCAGTCCCGCCAGGCCGGCCGCGGCGGACAGCTCCGCCCACAGTCCTTGCGCGGCCAGGGCCTGCTGGGCCGCGGTGAGTTCCGCGTCCGTCACCAGCAGCGCGGCCCCGCGGCTGTCGAGGACGGCACGCACCCCGCGGTGTCCGCCCGCCGCACAGCTGATGGCGTACGCGTCGGTGGGACCGACGGGTACGACGGCGGCCGGGGCCCCGGTCCTGACGGCCTCCGCCAGTGGGCCGCCCGCGGCCGGCTCGCACCCGAACATGCGGGGCACCCGGTCGGTGACGCCGAGGCGGCGCAGTTCCGCGAACCCCTTCCAGACGCCGAACAGCAACTCGGCGTACCCGCTGGGGACGAACACGGCCGCGGGGACGCCGAGCTCGGCGTGGATCTCGTAGGCGATGGTCTTGTACCCCTCCGCGCCGAAGGGGTGTCCGGTGTGCGTGCGGGTCAGGTTGCTGACGGGGTGGAAACCGAGCCGGTCGGTGATCTCGTTCAGCAGCGGCCAGCGGTCGGCGGCGGGGACGGGCAGGACGACGGCGCCGTAGGCCCGCAGGAAGGACACCACCGCCGGCGGCGCGCCCGCGGAGGCGAGCACCACGCAGCGCAGCCCCGCGCGGGCGGCGTAGGCGGCGGCCGAGGCGCCGTGGTTACCCGACGAGGCCACGGCGATGCCCGGCGCGCCCTCGTGGACGGCCGCGCCGACCGTGACCCGGTTGAGGCGGTCCTTGTGGCTCCATGTGGGGTTCCGCGACTCGTCCTTGATCCAGACTCCGTCACCGATGGGCAGCAGCGGGGTGGCGCCCTCCCCCAGTCCGGGGACTTCGAGCGGGGGCAACAGCGGTGCCCAGCGCTCCAGCCCGCCGCGCACGGGGGCGTCGAACAGGTCGGCGGGGGTGTCCCCGTAGGCGTAGTCGACCTCCAGCGGGAAGTCGGTCAGTGCCGTACGGGTACGGGGGCAACCGCGCGGCAGCGGCGGCCACAGCGGGTACTCCAGGCCCGGATCGCCCAACGACCGCTGGGATCTGGCCAGCGAGCCGCCGTGGCTCCTCGGGGTGGGGGCGGCGGTCCGGTCGGGCGGGGTCGCGGTCATGCGGCCATGCGGCCATTCTAGGGAGGACCGGGCCCCGGCTCCGGAAGACCGCCGGACTCCCGGCGGAGCCCGGGCCGGTCAGACGGCCGCCGCGGTGGTGACGACGAGGGGCGGCGCGACCCGTTCGGCCCGCCACCGTCGGCTGCGGACGAGGTCGGGGTCCGCGACGGCCGACGCCTCGTCCACGGTGGGCCGGTGCTGGGCGACGTCCCCGAACCCGGCTCGCTCCAGCAGCCCCGGAAGGAGCTCGACGGGCCAGGCGTGGTTGCTCATCTCCTCCCAGGAACCGTCGGTGCGCAGCAGCCGTACGGTCAGCTGGTCCCCGGGCCCGTACTCCTCCCCCGGTTCGCCGATGCGCAACGAGGCGTACTCGGTGCCGCTGTGCGCGGGGTCGGTGCTCAACAGGACGAAGAGGCCACCGGGCCGCAGGAGGCGGCGGATCTCCTTGAGGACGTCGAGCACCGCCTCCCTGGTGGAGAGCGAGGCCAGCACGTGGTTGCACATGACCGCGTCGGCGCAGCCGTTCGCCAGCGCGGTGACCCGTCCGTTCTCGACGAGGTGGAACTCCGCGACGGCCCGGGCCCCGGTGCGGGCCAGTGCCAGTATCTGCGGCGAGATGTCGACGCCGATGACGTACGCGCCGAGCCTGCGGGCGGCCCGGTCGGCGATCTTGCCCGGGCCGCAGCCGTAGTCCACGAGGACGGAGCCGGCTCCGACCCGGCGGGACAGCGTCCCGAAGACGAACGGGTAGCCGAGCAGCCAGTTCGTGGCCGCCTCCACCGCCGCGTAGGCCTGCGCGCCCTCGCTCCCGGACCAGGCCGCGCCGCCCGTGTCACCGGCCGGGCCGGGTCCCTCCGCGCTCTCGCTCACAGCCCCACTATCGGCCCGGGGCCACCGCGCGGGGGTGTTACGACACGGCGCCACTCCCTACGGCAGCGGTACCCCGCGGGCGGTGGTCCACAGTCCGTACCACTCCTCGTGGGTGAGGTCGGGCTCGCGCAGGGCCGCGTCGCGGCAGGCGCGGACGCGCTCCGGGCGGGCGCTGCCGACGACGGGCGCGATGCCGGCGGGGTGGCGCATCAGCCACCACAGCAGGACGGTCTCCGGTGTGGTCCCCTTGCGCCGGGCGAGGTCGGTGAGGAGGTCGGCGGTGGCGCGTTCGGCGGGGGTCTCCTGGCGGCCGGTGAAGCGGCCCTGAGCCAGTGCGCCCCAGGCCTGGAGGCGGATGCCGTGGTCGAGGCAGTGCTCCAGCGTGCCGAACGGGAAGCCGTTGGCGGTGGCCCCGCCGGTGTTGAGCAGGACCCCGGCCTCGACCCAGTCGCGGCTGTGCAGGCTCATCTCCAGTTGGTTGGCCACGAGCGGTACGTCGAGCCGGGACTGGAGCCTCGCGATCTGCGCCGCGCCCATGTTGGACACGCCGAAGGCCCGTACGAGGCCCTGTCGGTGCAGGGACGTCAGCGCCCGGGCGATCTCGTCGGGGTCTGCGAGGGGGTCGGGGCGGTGCAGGAGCAGGACGTCGATGACGTCGGTCCGCAGCCGGGTCAGGCTCTCCTCGACCCGTCGGGTGATGCTCCCGGCGCGCAGGTCGTACCGGCCGGGGCCGTCCTCGTCCGCGAGGCGGATGCCGCACTTGGTCTGGAGGGTGACGCGTTCGCGGAGCCCGGGCGTCCGGGCGAGGACCTCGCCGAACACGGCCTCGGACTTGCCGTGCCGGTAGATGTCGGCGTGGTCGAAGACGGTGATGCCGCTGTCGAGCGCCGCCGATATCGCCGCCTCGGCGGCGTCGATGTCGGACGGGCCGTACGGTTCCGGGTCCCAGCTCCCGCCCAGCCCCATGCACCCGTACAGCACCCGGCACTCGCTCGTTCGCGTGTTCGGTTCGATCGTCACGCGCCCACCCTATGACGTGCCCCGTCCCGGGCCGTGACGTCCCGGCCCGGGGATCGTTGAACGACCGGTCAAGCGAAGTGACCGTACGAGGCCCCGGGGCCGAGAAGCCCCGGGGCCTCGTGCTGTCGGCGCACGGGGAAACCCGTCAGCCCTGGCCCTTGATGTGGTCCACGACCTCGGTGAACTCCCGCGTCGGGGAGAAGTCGACGTACTCGCAGTCCTCCAGGGCCACCGGGACGTGACCGGCGGGCCAGTGGAAGGCCTGCCCCGCCTCGTAGACCTCCTCGCCGTCCTTCGTCACCATCTTCAGCCGGCCCTTGAGGAGGTATCCCCAGTGCGGGCATGGGCACATCCCGTCCGGCATGCCCCGGAGGGCGGGCGTCATGTCGGTTCCCGCGGGGAAGCGGACGAAGGCGACGGACAGACCGCCCCCGATCTCCCGGGTCCGCAGCTCTACGCCGCCGCCCTCGATCTCCACCGGTGTGCTCTCGCGTGTGGTCGCCGTCATGTGTCTTTCCTCGCTCACCTAGGTCGGCGGGTGCGGTAGGTCCCCCCTCCACCCTGGACCCGGCGGGCGCGCCGCGCGAGCGCGCGTCACGGGGGCGGTTGCGGGACCCTTCCGGGGGTGCGGTGGACGCGGGCCAGGACGAGGACCGTGTCGTCGGTGGGCGGGTCGGGCAGGAGGCCGGCCAGGACGCGGTCGGCGACCGCGTCCAGCGGGTCCGTCGGACCGGTCGGTCTGCCGAGTTCGGCGCGCAGCGCGTCGAGCCCGGCCTCGATGTCGCGGCCGCGGGCCTCGATGAGCCCGTCGGTGTACAGGGCGAGGACCGCGTGCTCGGGCAGTTCGATCTCCGTCGTGCGGAACGGGAAACCGCCGACTCCGAGCGGTACGCCGAGCACCTCCCCGACGGTCCGTACCGTGCCGTCGGGGTGGCGCACCAGGAGCGGCGGGTGGCCCGCGCTGGCGATCCTGGCCCGCCCGTTCGTCGCGTCGTAGACGAGGTAGAGGCAGGTGGCCAGCTCGATGCCGGCTTCCTGGGCGAGCGCGTCGAGCTCCCCGAGCATGGCGGCCGGTTCGGCGTTGTGCCGGGCCAGGGCCTTGGTGGTGATCCGGAGCCGCCCCATGGCCGCGGCCGCCGGGACGCCGTGGCCCATCACGTCGCCGACCACGAGGGCGACCCGGTGGTCGGGCAGTTCGATCACGTCGTACCAGTCGCCGCCCACCTCCGTGATCCGGCCGCCGGGGACGTAGCGGTGCGCCACCTCCGCGTAGGGGCTGTTCGCCTGCGCACTGGGCAGGAGGGCCCGCTGGAGGGTGAGCGAGATGTCCTGGACCCTGCTGTAGAGGCGGGCGTTGTCCAGGCAGATCGCGGCGCGGGACGCCAGCTCCCCGGCCAGGGCGAGGTCGTCCTCGGTGAAGGCCGGTCGCCGCGCGGAGCGCCCGAACAGCGCGATGCCCTGCACGGTGCCGCGGGCGATGAGGGGGGCGACCAGGATGCAGGCGACGCCGCTCTCGGCGATGAGGCGGGCGCGTTCCTCGATGACGACGGTGCGGGCCAGGAACGCCTCGTCGACGACGGAGGAGACGGGCCGTCCGGTGCTCAGCATGTCGTGGATGGCGGAGCCGGGCGGGTAGCGCACCCGCTCCACCCCGCCGACGAGTTCGTCGGCGGGCGGGGGCAGGATCGTCCCGGAGGCGATGCGACGGGTGAGCAGCGGGCGGGCGGGGTCGAACAGCTCGGACTCGTCCATCCATTCCACGACCTCGACCACGGCGCCGTCGCAGAATTCGGGCATCGCGACCTCGACCAGTTCCCCGGCGGTGCGGCCGACGTCCAGGGTCGTGCCGATGCGGGTGGAGGCGCGGTCCAGCAGGGCGAGTCGGCGGCGGCCGGCCGCGGCTTCCAGGATGGCCCGTTCCCGGTCGGTGACGTCCACGATCAGGCCACCGAGGCCGGGCGGGGTGCCGACAGCACGGCTCAGGGGGAAGAAGCTCACCGAGCGGACCTGGTCGTGGTCCGGTCGGCCCAGTGGGCGCAGGCCCGTCAGCGCCCCGATGACGGGCACGCCGTCCTCGGTCACCCCGTGGAGCATGCGCCGGAACTCGGTGGCGTCGGACACGAGCATGATCTCGTCGATGCCGCGCCCGAGGTGTTCCGCGATGGGCAGGCCGTCCATGTCCGCGAGTGCCTGGTTGAGGTGGACGTAGCGGAGGTCCTCGTCGAGCATGACCAGGCCGATGGGGCAGGTCGTGAAGAGGGCGTCGAGGAAGGCCAGGTTCGTTTTGACCCGGTCGAGCTCCTCGCTGCGGCTCGCCAGGCCGAGGACCTCCGAGCGGCCGTCGGCGCCGTTCACCGGGAAGACCCGGAAGCCGCACGCGAAGTCCGTCCCGTCGCGGTGGCGGGCCGTGAGCCGCCCCCGCCAGTAGCCCTGGGTCCTGGCCCGTCCGGTCAGGCGGGCGGCCTCCTCGGGGCCCTCGGCGAGGAGCAGGCCGGCGGGGCGGGTGAGGACCTGTTCGGCCTCGTGGCCGAACAGGTCGCGGGCACCCGGTCCCCAGTGGCAGACGCGGCCGTCCTCGTCGATGCCGAAGACGGCGACGGACACGTGTTCGAGCAGGGTCCCGGGCTCGGACGGGAAGGGGCCCTGCGCCTGCTCGCCCCCCGGCCGTACCGATGGCACGAGACGTCCCCTTCCACCTGCCGGTTCCTCCACTCACTATGCGGACGGCGGCCGGTTACGGCGAGGCGGGCCCCCGCGCGTACGTACACGTGTTCGACGGCCGGTACGGTTCGGCTCAGGGGGCGATGCGCCACTCCTGGGCCGCGCGGCCGTCGCACGGGAGCTGGACGACGGCGGCCGCGGCCTCGGTGCTCGCATCGCGGACCGCCAGGCACTGACCGCTGTTGCCGTTGACGATCCGGTAGCGCGACCGGCCCGTGGCGTCGACGGACCGGTACTCGACCCGCCAGAAGTGGTCCGGGTGGTCCCCGCAGGTGAACTGGTTGACCTGGGTGCCGGACCCGGTGCTCGCTCCCGGGACGGCGAGGCACTGGCCGCTGTTGTCGTTGACGATCAGGTGGCGGGCCCGGCCCGCCCCGTCCGCCTCCTGGTACTCGACCCGCCAGAAGTGGTCGGGGTGGGGTCCGCACGGGAACTGGTTCACCGGCACGGCCACCTCCGTACTCGCGCCCGGGACGGCCAGGCACTGCCCGCTGTTGCCGTTCACCACCCGCACCGGCGTGCCGGTGACGACCGGCTCCGGGGGTGCGGCGGCCGGCCTGCTCGGGGCGGGGGCGGGCGGCGCACCGGCCGTTTCGGCGGGCGCGGACGGTTTCGGGGGCGCCGGCGGCGTCGGGGGCGGGGTCGTGACACCCGGGCTCGCGGAGGGCGGCGGCGAAGTGGCCCCGGCCGTCGCGGAGGGGGGCGGGGACGCCGGCGCCTGTACGACGCCGCCCGGTGCGGGGGCCGCCACCGGCGGCGGCGCGATCCGCCACGGCGCGGCGTACAGGGTCACGAGGGCGCCCACCAACGGCACGAGCACCCCGACCACCCACCAGGACCACCGGGGCGGATGCCCCGGCGCCACCGTGGTGACCGGTCCCGGCCCCACGGGCGGATCGTCGTCCACCGACATGTCGGGCTCCCCCCAAGAAGCTTCCCCTTCAATGATTATGACGGAGCATCAATACGGTTCGCCCTGTCCTGCGGGGTCGGGTGCCGGGGTGACGACGAGGGAGAGCGGCGCTCGGGACGGCCGCGCCGGCAGGCCCAGCGGGCGCCGACCCGGGGTGAGGGAGCCGAGGACCCGAGGGCCCCGGGCGCCCGTGCAGGCGGGGGCGTTGCCGGGAAGCCCGTGGAGGGTCAGGAAGCCGAGGACGGCGAAGGCGTACGCCTCCTTCGCCCCGGCGGGCATACCGAGCGCAGCGGAGTCCAACAGCGCCGTGTACGGCGGCAGTTCCTCCCGGACGGCGGACATGAGGGTCGGGTTGCGGGTGCCGCCGCCGGAGGCGAAGACCTCGGTGACGCCGAGCGGGCGCAGCGCGTCCGCGACGGTCCGCGCCGTGAGACGGGTGAGGGTGGCGACGACGTCCTGCGGGGCGAGGTCGCCGAAGCCGGCCAGGGCGGTGTCCAGGTAGCCGGGGTGGAAGAGTTCCTTGCCGGTCGTCCGCGGCGCGGGCAGCGCGTAGTACGGCTCCGCCAGCAGTCGGCGCAGGAGCGGCTCGTGGACCCGTCCGGCGGCTGCCAGGGCGCCGCCCTCGTCGTATCCCGGTCCGTCGGGGCGGAGTCGGCGTACGGCGGCGTCCAGCAGGGCGTTGCCCGGTCCGGTGTCGAAGGCCAGGGGCGGTCCGGCGGCGGGAACGGCGGTGACGTTGGCGATCCCGCCGATGTTCAGGGCGGCGGGCGCACCGGGGCGACCGCGCAGCAGCATCAGATCGATGAGGCCGACCAGCGGGGCGCCCTGACCGCCCGCCGCGACGTCGGCGGGGCGGAAGTCGGCGACGACGGGGCAGCCGGTGGCCTCGGCGATCCAGGCGGGACGGCCGAGCTGGAGCGTGCCGTGGACGGCGCCACCGGACGCCCAGTGGTAGACGGTCTGTCCGTGCGAGGCGATCAACTCCGCCGCACCCGAACACAGTTCGCGGTCGGCCCGGACGGCCAGCTCCGCGAAGGCCTGCCCGATGCGCGTGTCGAGGACGCACACGTCGGCCAGGGTGGTGGGCGCGGGCGGCAGGGCCGCGGTGAGCGCGGCGCGCAGCTCGTCCTCGTACGGGGCACTGATCATGCCGAGCGGGACCAGGCGCAGGGTCTCGCCGCCGTCGGCGAACGTGATCTCCGCGGCGGCGGCGTCGATCGCGTCGTGGGAGGTGCCCGACATCAGGCCGACGACCCTCATCGCAGGGGTCGCAGATGGTCGTCGCGGCGCAGGCTCGCCAGGGCCACCGCGCTGAGGGCGCAGGCACCGGCGGCGTAGAGGGCGGGGACGTCGGTGTCGCCCGTCGCCGCGGTCACGGCCGTGACGAGGAGGCCCGCACAGCCGGAGAACACCGCGTTGGCGAGGGCGTAGGCGAGTCCGAGCCCGGTGCAGCGCACGGACGCGGGGAACATCTCCGCGAGCATGGCCGGCCCGGGTCCGGCGAGCAGGCCGACCGCGGCACCCGCTCCGAGGAGGGCTGCCGCCTTGGTCGGCGCGGAGGCGCCCGGGTCCTGCACGAGGTGCAGGAGGGGCAGGGCGAACACCGTGACGCACAGGGCGCCGCACAGCATGACGGGGCGACGGCCGACGCGGTCGCTGAGGATGCCGGCCGGCAGGATCGCGGCGGCGAAACCGAGGTTGGCGACGGTGGTGGCGATCAGGGCCTCCTGGAAGGACGCGCCGAGGGTGGCCTGGAGATGGGAGGGGAGCACGACGAGGAAGGTGTACCCGGCCGCCGACCACCCCATGATCCGGCCGATGCCGAGCACGACGGCGCGGGCCGTGCCGGGCGCCTTCGGGGCGGGCGCCGGCGGGACGGGCTCCGGCGACGACCGGTCCGGATGGCTTCCGGGGGCGGATGGTTCGGGGTCGAAGGGGCCGGCGACGGAGGGTCCCGGGGCGGGTAGCCCGCTGGCCAGGGGTTCGCAGGCCAGGGGCTCGCAGGCCCGGGGCTCGCAGGCCCCGAGTTCAAGGCCGCGGGGCTGGGGGCCTCGGGGCGATCCGGGCGGCTCCGCCAGGCCGGTGCGCAGCCACAGCGCCACGGCGCCGAGCGGCAGCGCCAGCAGGAACGGGATCCGCCAACCCCAGTCGTAAAGGGCCGCCGGGGAGAGCGCGGTGGCCACGGAGGCGGCCGTGCCGGCGCCCGCGAGCAGGCCGAGGGCGACGGTGAGGGATTGCCACGCGCCGTAGCGGCCCCGCCGCCCCGGCGGTGCGTACTCGGTCATCAGCGCGACCGCGCCGCCGAACTCCCCGCCCGCGGAGAGGCCTTGCAGGGCGCGCAGCAGGGTCAGCAGCCACGGCGCGAGCTCGCCGGCCGTCTCCCGGGTGGGCAGCAGGCCGATCAGGGTGGTGGCGGCGGTCATGAGACAGACGACGAGGACGAGGGTGGGGCGGCGCCCGACGCGGTCCCCGAGCCGACCGAACAGCAGGGCCCCGACCGGCCGGAAGAAGAAGGCCACCGCGAAGGAGGCGTAGGTGGCGAGGAGCGGTCCGGCGCCGGCCGGGTCCGTCGTGGTGTCCGGGGTGAAGAACCGGGCGGCGATGACCGTGGCGAAGCAGCCGTAGACGCCGAACTCGTACCACTCGACGAAGTTGCCCGCCGAGCCCGCCAGCAGGGCGCGGCGCGGGTGGCCGGTGGCCGGCGGGGCGGGTCCGCGCAGTTGGAGAGGGGTCACCGGTGGTGGGTGCCCGGTGCGCGGGGCGGGGATGCCTCGGGGCCGTGTGGTTCAGCACATCGGCCCCGGTCGGGGCGGCGGCGCGGGCAGCGGGCAGCGGGGCGGCCGTGCCGCTGTCAGGTCGTCGGGTGGAGCCGGGACGTCCGCAGCGGGTCGGTGGCCCGGGCGGGTGCGGGGGCCGGGCCGGCGGCGAGGGCGCTGCCCGACAGCCAGGTGCGCCAGTCCAGGTTCCAGTCGCCGATGCCGTTGCTGAAGGGGGGCATCGCGTCGCCGCCGCTGTTGACGACCTCCACGATGTCGCCCTCGCGCACGGTTTCGAAGAACCACGCGGCGTCCTCGGTGCTCATGCCCGTGCAGCCGTGGCTGACGTTCTCCTCGCCCTGCGCCTCGACCGACCAGGGCGCGGCGTGGACGTACTCGCCGCTCCAGGTCACCCGAGTCGCGTAGTGGACGGGCAGGTCGTAGAACTCCTTGGTGCCGCGCCGGATCCCGACGGAGTCCCCGCGCATCCGGACCTTGCGTTCCTTGCCGAGGACGACCTTGATGCCGCTGCGGGTCAGGAAGCCCGCCTTGCCGGTGGTGACCGGGATCGTCCTGATGACCCGTCCGTTGCGGCGTACGGTCATCTCGTGCGCGGCCGAGTCGGTGACCGCCTCGATCCGGTCGCCGACGGTGAACTCGACCGGCTCGGAGGGGCCTCCGTAGCCCTGCTCGCCGAGTTCGACGCCGTCGAGGCCGCTGCGGACGCGGACCACGGTGTGGGCGGGCCAGTAGGTGCGGGGGCGGAAGTGCAGCGTCGAGTCGTCGACCCAGTGCCAGGCGCCCTCGACGTGCGGCTCCGACGTCACCTGGAGGGCCTGCTCCAGCCGGCCGCGGGCCCGCGTGTCGTCCGCGGGTACGGGCCGACTGAGTTCGGCCGTGACGATCTCGCCCGCGCCGTACGTGCCGGGCCGGGGTCCGAAGTCCACGGTGAGGGGGACTCCGTCGGCGGCGGAGGTGGCGGGCGGCGCGGTCCTGAACGCCATCGTCGCGGCGACCGGCACGCCGGATCCGTCCTGGGCGCCGACGCGCACGGTGTAGCGCTCGCCCGCCCGCAGCGGCTCGGTGTTGCGCCAGCGCCCGGTGCCGGGTTCCAGTTCGCCGGCCAGGTGACGGCCGTGGGCGTCGTGGACGGTCACGTCGGTGAGCCGCCCCGAGGCCTCGGCGGCGATCTCCAGCGGGCCGTCGGCGTCGGTCGGCAGGACGTCCCCCGCGACCGTGTAGGGACCGCGCAGCACGGCCCCCTCGCCGCGGGCGGTCGCCAGCACCCGCTGCTCCCGCCAGGCACCGCACAGACCCGCCCGGAACGACCCGGCGGCGCACCGCACCCCGCCGGTCCCGGTCCCGCCGCCCACGTCGAGCGCGCGCGAGACCAGCAGCGTCACCGCCGCCTCCGGGGCCGCACCGGCACCCCATCGCGGGGCGCCCGCTCCGGGGGTCCCGCCCGGGGCGGCCGCCGTGACCAGCACGGCACCCGTCACCGCGGCCACGACGCCCCAGGCACTCGTCCGCTTCGTCCGCGGCATCGCCACGCAGGCCTCCCAGATCTCGTACGCCGGATGGCAGCATCAAAACGATCGGGAGCCAAAACGATGATCACAAACTCGGCCCTGGGGCCGAACGGGTTCCCGAAGTGAACCCGGACGGAGCACTTCTGCTTGCGGGAGCGGTCGGTTCGCGCCGGCGGGGACCGCACCCCGGCCCGGTCCGCGGTCGCCTCCCGGGCACGGGCACGCCCGCACCTCGGGCCCGACCGGCGGGCGGCCGAACGGAAGGTTCCGGTCCCGTAGGCTCGGTGGATGGCGAAGTACTTCGACGTGCACCCCGAGAATCCTCAGCGGCGCACCATCAGCAGCGTGGCCGACAGCATCCGTTCCGGGGCGCTCATCGCGTACCCGACCGACTCCTGTTTCGCTCTCGGATGCCAACTGGGCAACCGGGAGGCGCTCGGCCGGATCCGGTCCATCCGTGACCTCGACGACCGGCACCACTTCACCCTCGTGTGTCAGAACTTCGCGCAGCTGGGCCAGTTCACGCACGTGGACAACGACGTCTTCCGCGCCATCAAGGCGGCGACGCCTGGCCCCTACACCTTCATCCTCCGCGCGACCTCAGAGGTGCCCCGCCAGCTGATGCACCCCAAGAAGAAGACCGTCGGGGTCCGGATCCCCGACCACCTCGTGACGCAGGCACTGCTCGCGGAACTCGGCGAGCCGCTGGTTTCCAGCACCCTGCTGCTGCCCGACGAGGAAGAGCCGATGACGCAGGGCTGGGACATCAAGGAGCGCCTCGACCACGAGGTGGACGCGGTGCTCGACTCGGGCGACTGCGGCACCAGCCCCACCACCGTGATCGATTTTTCGAGCGGCGAGGCCGAGATCGTGCGCCGGGGCGCGGGCGACACGACACGATTCGAGTAACCGCCACCTCTCGTCCCCATCAGGGCGGATTCCGGTTCCGGGGCCGGAATCCGCTGGGCGGAGTGCTTCAATCCGGTCACGGGGGAGTATGCGGGGGGCAAATTGCTCCATTGAAACTCAAGCGATCCGGCCATCGGAACTCGTTTACGCATGAACAGTCTTGGTGCGTCGGCAGTAACTCGGTGAGGCGCCGGGGTTACCGAGAGGGGAAGTCCGTATGCAGGGTTCGAATTGAGCCGACCCACGACTCGACTTTCACAAGATCCGTTATGTAGGGTTCCAGTCATTCACCGTCCAACGGGGGGCGGCGAGCAACCCCATGCGCTGGTCCGGACTATTTCGGGAATGTGTCAGGGGCGGGGCTCGACGACCACCACCCCCCGCCACGCTCGACCGACACATTCGTGACCCGACACGGGGGACCACCATGCGGTTCCAGCTATTGGGGCCCCTGAGCATTGCGCACGGCCCCGAGACAGTAGTACTCAAACCGTCCAAGCCGACCAGTCTGTTGGCCGCGCTCCTCCTTCATCCCGGTACGGTCGTTTCCACCGACTACCTGCTCCGCGCGGTATGGGACGAGGAACCGCCGGCCACCGCGCGAGCGGCCCTCCAGACTTGCGTGTTGCGACTGCGGCGGCTATTCGCGAAATACGGCATATCCGCGACCACCATCGAGGCCGTGCCCGGTGGATACCGGATGCACAACGACACCGGGACGCTCGACCTCGTACTCTTCCGCTTACTGGCCGCCAAGGCGCGGGCCGCCACCGGGACCGACGAGGAGCTGTACCGGCTCAGGGAGTCCCTCTCGCTCTGGCAGGGCCAGCCGTTGGCCAACGTCGCCTCGCGCATGCTCCAGCGGGACGCGGTGCCCGCGCTGGAACAGGAGCGGCTGCGCGTGCTGGAGCGGATATGCGACCTCGAACTCGCCGCCGGGAACTGCCACCAGGTCCTCGTGGACCTCTACGAGAGCGGCCGCCGGCACCCCGTACGGGAGCGGTTCACCGAGCAGCTCATCGAGGCCCTGTACCGCACCGGCCGGCAGGCGGAGGCGCTGGCCGAGTACCGTGCGGTGCGCGACCGGCTCCGTGACGAGCTCGGCGTCGACCCCGGGCCGGGCCTGCGGCGCCTGGAGATGGCGATCCTGCGCTCCGAGGAACTGGGGCCGCCGCGCCCCGAGGAACAGGCGCCGCCCCTGCCGACGCCACCGCACCCGCTGCCCCCCGTACGTCCCCCCGGGCGCGGCGGGCTGCCGTCGGTGCCCGGTTTCGCCGGGCGGGTCGCGGACCTGCGGACGATGGCGCTGCGGCTCACCGACGCGGACGGACCCCGGTTGCTCGTCGTCTCCGGCGCTCCCGGGATCGGCAAGTCGGCGCTGGCCCACCAGTGCGCGCACCGGGTCCAGGACGCCTTCCCCGGCGGGGTGTTCAGCGTCGACCTGGGCGGTAACGAGGGAAACGGCGTCACCGCGCAGGAGGCCCGGGGGCTGCTGCCCGAGCCGGGCGACGGGCGACGGCTGCTGATCCTCGACAACGCCACCGGTGCGGGGCAGGTGCTGCCGTTGCTGCCCGCCTCCGGTGACGTGTCCGTGCTGGTGACCAGCAGGCGCGGGCTCGCGGCGGTCGTCGCGACGCACGGCGGCGCGGTCCACCGGCTCGACGTGCTCGGCCCGTCCGAGGCGCACGGGCTGCTCGCCGGACTCGTCGGAGCCGAACGGATCGCCGCCGAGGAACACGCCGCCCGCGAACTGGCCTCGGTGTGCGGGTACTTCCCGCTGGCCCTGCGGATCGCCGCGGGCCGGCTGCTCACCCGTCCCGGGCTGTCCGTCGCGGACTGCGCCGCCTGGCTGTCGGAGGACACCCCGGGTCGGCTGGCGCTGGCCGAGGACGCCAGGCTCTCCGTCCCGGAGGTCTTCGGGCAGGCCCTCAGCGCCCTCCCGCCCGAACTGCGGGAAACCTTCCTGCGGTTCGGTTCCCTCGACCCGGGCCCGGGGCCATGCACCGCCGGATCCGGGGTCGTCCTGGAACAGCTCGTGGAGGCGGGGCTGCTGGAGGACGGTCCGCCCGGACAGCCGTACCGGATCCATGCCTTCCTCCGGGTCTACGCGCGGTGGCTGTCCCGGGGACGGGACGGCGCGGCCGCGCTACCCGCCGCCCGCTGACCACCCTCCACGCCCCTCGCTCCCCCGGGCGTCGCTCCCGCACACCCTCCAACGGCATTTCCCACCTCGCATCACCGTCCCGACAGACCGCAATCAGAGGTGTTCCATGTCTCAAGCCAGCTACGAAGCCGTCGCCACGTCCCGGCCCCGGATCCGCCGCGACGTGCTCTTCACGCAGACCCCCGAGGGTGTGCTGTTCCACAATTCCGACGGCGGGTTCCGCCTCAACGCCAAGGCGGCGTACCGCTTCGCCACGCTGATCGTCCCGCACCTGACCGGCGAGCACTCCGTCGCCGAGCTCTGTCAGGGCTTGGGCGAACCCCAGCGCGCGATGGTCGGCGACCTCGTCAAGACCCTGTACGAAAGGGACTTCGCCAGATCGATCGCGGAACCGGGGCCCGCGGCGGCGGCCGCCGCACCGGACCCGGACGTCGCGCGCAGGTTCGCCCCTCAGATCGCCTACGCCGACCACTACGCCGATGACGCCGAGGCCCGCTTCATGCGCTTCCGCGGCACCCGCGTCGCCGTCCTCGGCGAGGACCGGGTCGCCCACTGGTGCGCCCTGAGCCTGGTCCGCAACGGCTGCGCCGAGATCGGCCTGCTGCCCGGACTGGAACCGGCGGAGATCCTCGCCGAGGCCGAGGAGGCCCGGGCCGACGGCGCCCCCGTACGCGTCCGCATCCTGCCCGACGCCCAAGGCCCTTACGAATGGGACCGGTTGGAGGGGTACGACTTCGTCGTGGTGACCGGCGGGGCGGCCGCTGCGGGCCGGCTCTTCCCGCTGCTGCGCGCCGGCATACCCGAGGGACGCACCCTGCTCCCGGCCTGGTCGTACGGCGACGACTGCGTCATCGGCCCGCTGATGACACGGGGCACCGCCGGCTGCTGGGCCTGCGCCGCGCTGCGCCTCGGCGCGGCACGCGGCGGTGCGGGGGCGGCCGAGCTGTGGAGCTCCCTCGCGCTGCCGGACGCCGCGCCCGCGGCCGGTCCGGTGCCGGGGCGGCCGCTGGCCGCGATGATCGGCAACCTGCTCGGGTACGAGGTGTTCCGCGCGACGTCGGGAGCGCTGCCGGCCGAGACCGCCGGGCGGCTCCTCGTCCAGGACACGGCCTCGCTGGACGTGGCCGCCGAACCCCTGTTCCCGCACCCCCGCTGCCCGTTCTGCGCGGACGACGAACCGGCCGCGCCGATCGACCTCGCCGCGGCCGGGACCACGGACACGCCCGCGCTGCCGACGCTGGAGACCGCCCGCGACGCGGACGACCTCGTCGCCGAACTGAACCGGCGCTCCGCCGTGGTGCGGCCGCTCGCCGGAGTGTTCACCCGGTACGCGGACGAGGAGCTGACGCAGATCCCGCTGAAGCTCGGGGTCGTGGAACTGGGCATCGGGCACTCCGGACCGCGCTCGGTGGCCGCCTTCGACATCCACCACGTGGCCGGGGCCCGGATGCGGGCCCTCGACGCGGCGGCCCTGGTCCACGCCGAGCACGTGGTGCCCGCCCGGTACCTCGTCACCGACGGCGGGGACGGCGCGGTCGTGCCCCCCTCGGCGCTCACCACGTCCAGCGGGATCCCCGGTGCGGGTGGAGCGCTCCAGCGGGCCTTCTCCCTGCTGACGAAGGAACCCGTACTGGTGCCGGCGGGCGCGGTGCGGCCGTTCGGGCCGCACAACGCCGAGCGGCTCTTCGAGCGGACCCGGGCCGGTGCGGGCGCGGGCCCCTCCCCCGCCGACGCCGCCGCGGCGGGCCTGCTGTCGGCACTGGGCCACGCCGCCCTGATGCGGGCCGTACGGGGCGCCGCGGCGGCCCCGGTGCCGCTGCCGGATCCGGAAGGCGAGGACGCGGAGCTCGGATTCCTCGTACGGTCGGCGGACCGACTGGGGATGGAGCCGGAGCTGCTGGACCTCGGCGAAGGGGCGCGCAGCGGGGTGCAGGTGCTGCTGGCCCGGTCGGGCGGGCGCTGGGCCCTCGGTGAGGGCCTGGACCGGCGCACGGCGGCCGTCTCGGCCCTGCGCGAGCTGCTGGGCGTGGCTCAGTACGAGGCGGACGACGCGCGCGGCGACCGCCCGGTCGACACCGGGGATCCGCTGGTGCGCGACCTCGACGCGCGGGCGCTGGCGGTGTCGGGTGCGGCCGGGCCCCTGGGCGCGGAGCCGGCGCTGTCGTGGGACGGGGTGTTGGAGCGGCTCGCCGCGGCCGGGCTCGACGCGTACGTCGCGGTGACGGGGTCGCCGGAGCTGGCCGGCGTCGGCGTCCACACGGTGCGGGTGCTGCTCGCGACGGTGCGGGAGCCGGGCGATGACGCGTAACGGCCGTCGCCCGCTGGTGCGGGTCGGGGCCGCGGTCGCCGACGGGCTCGGGGCGGGCGCCGCGGGGCGGTTCACCGCCCTGCTGGAGCGGTCCCTGGCGGCCCTCGACGGGCCGCCGGTCGCCCTGTCCGTCCTCGGCCTGCGGAACGCCTTCGCGGCCCCGGCCCCGGCTTCCGGGCCGGGTGCCGGGGCGGTCGACGCCGGTGTGCCGGTCGCTCTGTACGGCCACCAGGCCGTGGTGGGGCCGCTCGCGCCGGCGGGCGGGCCCGGGTGCGCCCGGTGTCTGGAGCGGCGTTGGCAGGCCGTGCGGTCCGTCGCGCTGCGGGACGCCCTGGAGTTGGGCGGGGGGACCCTGCCGGCGGGCGAATGGCCGTACGCGCACGCCTTCGCCGCCGACGCGCTGGCCGCGCTGGTCGTGCTCGTCGTGTCCCGGGCCGAAGGGGACGCCCCCGAGGGCTCCGGTCCGGCCGGCGGGGTGTTCCCCGAGGTGCGGCTGCTGGACCTGCGCGGCGGGGACGTTCGGCGCTACCCGCTGGTGCCCGACCCGGAGTGCCCGGGGTGTGGTGCGCCCACCGTGGACGAGCCGGTCGAGTTCGCGCCGGCGCCCGCGCCCAAGTACCGGCCGGGGGCGTTCCGTACCCGGCCCGTGGAGGCTTACGACATCGAGGTCGCCGCCTTCGCGAACCCGCTGTGCGGGGCCCTGGGTCCCTCGCTGGTGCAGGACGTCTCGTCGACCTCCACCTCGGCGACCATCGGCTGCTTCTCGATGCGTTCCGGCGAGTACCTGCGCGAGACGTTCTGGGGCGGTCACACGGACACCTTCGACCGCAGTGCCCGCGTCGGGGTGCTGGAGGGACTGGAGCGGTACGCGGGCATGCGCGCGCGGTCCCGTACGACGAGCGTGAGCGGGTCCTTGCGGGAGTTCGGGGCCTCGGCGGTCGACCCGCGCCTGGTGGGTCTGTACAGCGACGCCTTCCACCGGGACAACCCGAGGGTGCGCCCCTTCGATCCGGACCGGACGATCCCGTGGGTGTGGGGGTGGTCGCTGCGCGACCGGGAGCCCCGCCTGGTGCCGGAGGTGTTGACGTACTACCACGCGCCCGGTCTGGAGAACCGCTTCGTCCAGGAGAGCTCCAACGGGTGCGCCTCGGGCGGGAGCACGGCCGAGGCCTGCTACTTCGGGCTGATGGAGGTCGTCGAGCGCGACGCGTTCCTGCTCGCCTGGTACGGGCGCCAGCCGCTGCCCGAGATCGACCCGGCGACCAGTTCCCGGGCATCGACCCGGGCCATGGTCGACCGGCTCGCGCTGTACGGGTACCGGGCGCGGTTCTTCGACACCCGGATCAGCTTCCCGATCCCGGTGGTGACCGCGGTCGCGGAACGGTTCGACGGCGGGCCGGGGCGGATGTGTTTCGGGGCCGGTGCCGGATTGGACCCGGAGTCGGCGCTGGATTCGGCGCTGTGCGAGATCGCGACGGACGCCGTGAACCTGGCCGGGCGCACCGAGCGGGACGAGGCGCGGCTGCGGGCCATGGCCGCCGACTTCGACCTGGTGACCGCGTTGCACGACCACCCGCTGGTCTACGGGGTGCCTGAGATGGGCGCCCACGCGGACTTCCTGCTGCGCGGCGGGACCGGTGACCCGCCGCGGCCCGTGTCGGCGCTGGCTCCTCCCGGGGGCGTGGCGTCCGACGTCCGTGAGGATCTGGACCGGTGCGTGGAGGCCGTCGCCGCCGCGGGGTTCGACGTGGTCGTGGTCGACCAGACGCTGCCGGAGCAGCGGGCGTTGGGCCTGCACACGGTGAGCGTGTTGGTGCCGGGTCTGCTGCCGATCGACTTCGGTTGGTCGCGTCAACGGGCGCTCGGCATGCCGAGGCTGCGGACAGCGCTGCGCGAGGCGGGTCTGCGGGAGCGGGACCTGGAGCCCGCCGACCTGAACCCCGCCCCGCACCCCTTCCCCTGACCCGGCAGCCGTCGTGTCCGACATGAACCGAGGAGGACTTGTGGGCTACGCCCATGACTACGCCAGCGCCATCATGCACCGGGGCCGGATTCCCATGGAGCCCGTCGACTTCGTGCCCGACTGGTCCGACCGTCCGCGCAAGGCCAAGTTCTACCCGGAGGCGGAAACCCTGCCGCTGCCGGAGCCCGCGCGCGAGGTGGACCCCGTACCGGCCGACGGGTTCACCCTTCCGCTGCTGTCCGGGATGTTGCAGGACTCGTACGGGCTGAGCGGGCGCCGGCTGGGCGTGCAGGCCAACACCGACCTCGCGGCGCTCCCCCACTACACGCAGGCGAACTGGTCGCGGGGCACCTCATCGGGGGGCGGTCTCTACCCGGTCGGGGTGTACTGGGCGGCCGGGCCCGGCGGCCCGCTCGCGCCGGGGTTGTACCACTACGCCCCGCACCAGCACGGGTTGCGCCGGCTGCTCACGGGCGATGTGACCGGTGACGTCCGCGAGGCGCTCGGTGGGGGCCCGCGGGGCGCGTCGCAGTACCTGGTGCTGAGCGTCAAGTACTGGCAGAACGCGTTCAAGTACAACAGCTTCTCCTTCCACGCCGTGAGCATGGACGTCGGCACGGTGCTCCAGACCTGGCGGCTGTGGGCCCGGGCGTACGGACTGCGGATCGCGCCCGCGCTCTGGTTCGACGAGGAGCGGCTGGCCCGGCTGCTGGGTGCGGCCCCCGAGGAGGAGGGCGTCTTCGCGGTCGTCCCGCTGGAGTGGGAGGGCGGGGCGCCGGCCGTCGGGGGCGAGGTTCCGACCCTCCCGGCAGAGCGGCCGCGGGTGCGCCACCGGGACGCGGAACGCTCCCGTGAGGTGATCGCCTTCGAGACGCTGCGACGGATCCACGCGGCGACCCTCGGGCGGGCCGCCGACCGTCCGACACCGGGCGCCCTGGACGCGGCGGCCGCGTACCCGCCCCGGGGTACGGACCCGGTGGCGCTGCCCGCTCCGGCGGCGGCCGGGCTTCCGGTCGCCGACGCGCTGCGGGCCCGCCGCAGCAGTTTCGGCCGGTTCGACGCGACGCGGCCGCTGGCGGCGCAGGCGTTGGCGGCCGCCCTCGCGGACTGCGCGGCGACCGCGGTGGGCAGCGAGGCGGAGGGTCCCGACGGGCCCCGGCTCACCTCCCTGTACGTGTTCGTCAACCACGTCGAGGGGATCGCGCCGGGCAGCTACGCCTATGACCCGCAGGCCCACGCCCTGCGGCTGGTGGTGCCGGGGGCTCCCGGTCCCTTCCTCCAGAGCAACTACTTCCTGTCCAACTACAACCTGGAGCAGGCGGGGGCGGTGCTCGTGCCCACCGTCCGCACGACCGCCGTCCTCGACGCCGTGGGCGACCGCGGCTACCGGCTGGTGGGGGCCGCCGTCGGAGCCGTCGCGCAGACCTTCTACACCACCGCCTCCGCCCACGGGCTCGGTGCGGGCGTGGCGCTCGGATTCGACAACATCGCCTACCGCGAGCGGTTGGGGCTGACGGAGACCGACGAGGCCCCGCTGCTGATCATGCTGCTCGGTCACGAGCGGCCGCGACCCGCCGACTTCCGCCACGAGATCGCCTGAGCGGGCGACGAGAGAAGCAGGAAGACCAGGATGAACACCACCACCCAATGGCACGCCGGCGACCGTTTCATGCTGCGCGTGGCCGGCCTGCCGCTGTCCGCGGCCGATGCGCTGCGCTGTCCGGACGTCGGCCGCTGGGCGGCCGACGTCCTCGCGGCGGAGGAGGTGTTGCGCACGGACGCGCAGTGCCTGAGCGAGACCCTGCACCGCGCGGTCGGCGCGACCGACCCGGAGCCCGGCGGGCCGGGCGCGGCCCTGCGCCGGGACCTGCTGAGGCTGCGCCGGCAGATCCACAACGGCCGGCTGCCGGCCGATCCGGACGCCGCGCTGCGCACGGTGGCGGCCCTGGGCGGGCCGGACGCGGACGCCGTCGGCGAGCGGCTGGCCGGCTGGCTGAACCGGCTGCGCGAGCTGGAGAAGTTGCTGGCCGAGGGCGAGCCGCTGCTGGCGGCCGACCTGGGCCGGGGCCGGGAGGCGCTGCGCGGGCTCCTCGGTGACGAGCGGCTGCGGCACGGTCTGCTGCTCGCCTCCCCGGTCCTGGAGGGGCAGCTCGACGCCTACGCGGCGGCCACCGCGGAGGGCGGGGTGCCCGGGGGCCGGGCGCGCAAGGCGGAACGGTCGGTGCTCTCGTACCTCTACCGCACCGCCTGCAAGACAAGCCCCTTCAGCACCTTCACCGGTGTGGCGACGGGCCGCTTCACGGACGGGGAGGTACCGCCGGGGGATCGGGCGGAGGGGATCCGGGTCGAGGACCGGTGGGAGAGTCACGTCCGGCTCAACGTGGTCGTACTGGCGCGGCTCGCCGAGCTGATCCTCGCCGACCCGGTGCGCCGGCGGGACCTGCCGCTGCGGCCGGCCTCGGGCTGGGGTCACGAGGACGACCGGATCCGGTACGTGCGCCGGCAGGTCACGGCCGGGGACGACGCGGCCGCGGTCACCTTCGACGCCGTCAAGGACCGACTGTTCTTCCTGCGCCGCAGCGGCACCCTGGACCGGCTCCTGGCCCTGTTCGCGGAACGGGCCGAGCAGCCCGGCGGGGGCGATCTGCGCCACCAGGAGCTCGCCGACTGGCTGGCGCGGGAGCACGACGCGCAGCCGGCGGAGTGCGAGGCGTACGTGGGCGCCCTGCTGCAACTCGGCATGGTCCGGGTGCCCTGCCTGGACACCGAGGTGCACGGCGGCGATCCGCTGCGTGCCTTCCAACGGTCACTGACGGGGCTGGAGCGGCCCTGGGCCGATCACCTCGCGGAGCTGCTGGAGGAGCCCGCCCGCGTGCTGGAGCGCTACCCGCGGGCCGGCCGGGACGAACGCGCGGAGCTCCTGCCGGCGCTGCGCGCGGGGCTGCGCCGGGCCCAGGAGGAACTGGGCGCGGCGCCGAACACCCCGCTGCCGCAGACCTTGGTCTACGAGGACGTCAGCGCGGGCCGTGACCTCGCCGCGCGGCGGCCCGCGTGGGCGGAGGCCGGGGGCGGCGCGCTGCGCTCGGTGGAGCGGATCCTGCCCGCGTTCGACCTGACCCTCGCGCAGCGGATCACCTTCGAGGGGTTCTTCACCGCCCGCTACGGGCAGGGCGGTCGGTGCGAGGACCTGCTGGGCCTGGTCCACGACTTCCACGAGGACTTCTTCGACCAGTACCTGTCGTTCTCGGCCCGGCGCACCCCCTTCGACGCGCAGGGCGAGTACGTGCCGGAGGAGAACTGGTTGGGTCTGCCGGGCATCCGGGCCCTGGACGCGGCGCGGCGTGCCTTCGTCGGTCGGATGCGGGAGCACTGGGCGGCGTACGAGGACCAGGGCGGGGGCGAACTCCGGCTGGCGGATGCGGACATGGCGGCCGTCGCCGCCGAACTGGAGCCCATGGCGGCGGGGTTCGCGCCGCGCTGCCACCACCTCCAGTTCGCCCGCGACCCGGGGACGGGCGAGCGGCTGACCGTACTGAACCGCTCCTACGGCGGGCTGTCCTTCCCCTTCAGCCGGTTCACCCACGTCTACGAGGAGCAGGACGGACGGGCCGCGCTCGACGGGCAGCTGCGGGCCACCGCCGCCGAGGTCACCCCGCCCGGAGCGGTGTTCGCCGAGGTCACCGGAGGCCCGGTCACCACCAACCTGAACCTGCACGGGCGCCTCACCGACTACGAGATCGTCTGCCCCGGCGAGAGCGGCACCCTGCCCGAGGACCGGCTGCTGCGGCTCGACGACCTGTACGCGGAGCACGTGCCGGCCACGGGCCGGGTCGTGCTGCGCTCGCGCAGGCTCGGGGTGGAGGTGATCCCGGTCTACCTGGGCTACCTGGTGCCGCTGGCCCTGCCCGCCGTACCGCGCACCCTGCTGCTGCTGTCGCCGTCGTCGATGTCCCCGCTCGACGTCTGGGCGGGCGTGCCCGAGGCCGTGTCGCACGGCGGGGTGAGCCGGCGGCCCCGGGTCGTGCACGGGGACCTGGTGCTCAGCCGGCGCAGTTGGAGCACGACGGCCGGGGAGTTGCCGGCGCGCGGCGCGCGGGAGGCGGCGCACTTCCTGGAGTGGCAGCGCTGGCGGCGGGCGCACGGGCTGCCGGAGCGGGTCTTCGCGACGGTGTCGGCCGGTCCGTCCGCGCTCGGCGCGAAGCCGCAGTACGTGGACTTCGCGAGCCTGCTGTCGCTGGCGGCCTTCGAGCCGCTGCTGCGGGAGCCCGGTCACCGGGTCGTGTTCCGCGAGATGCTCCCGGATCCCGGCGGCCTGCACACCCGTTCGGCGCGCGGCGAGCACGTCGCCGAACTCGCCGTGGAGACCTTCACGACGACCACGAACGCAATCATCCCGAGCCCGGAGGACGGTCCCCGATGTCAGAGATGACCCCGACGCGCGGTGCGTGGCAGGCGATGCACGTCTTCTACGCCGCCAACCCACAGCCACTGCTGGTCAACTGTGTGCGCCCGCTGATCGCCTCGCTCACCGCGGACGGGCTGCTGGCCGGGCACTTCTTCATCAACTACTGGTTGGAGGGGCCGCACGTGCGGCTGCGGCTGCGCCCGGTGACTCCGGAGGCGGAGCCGGAGGTGAGCCGTCGCGCGCAGGAGGCGGTGTCGGCGTTCCTCAAGGCGCGGCCGGCCCTCTACGAGGTGGATTCCGGCTTCCTCAACGAGTTCTACAACACCCTGTTCGACATCGAGTTCCCCGAGGGCGACCGCGCCGCCTTCATGGGCCCCGACGGCAGGATGAACCTGCGGCCCAACAACTCGTTCAGCCACGAGCCGTACGAACCGGAGTACGGGAAGTACGGCGGCCCGGCCGGGATCGAGTTGGCGGAGTGGCACTTCGCGCACTCCAGCGACCTGGTCATGGAGGCGCTGAGCGGGATGAACCTGCACGTGCGCACGGTCCTCCTGGGAACCTCGGCCCAGCTGATGATGGTGATGGCCGGGGTGTTCCTGCCCGACCGGGAGGAACTGGGCGGCTACCTCGACCGCTACTACCAGTTCTGGCACCAGGCCTTCCCCGGCACGGGGTTCATCGGTTCGGCGGAGTACGACCGCACCTACGCGCAGACGGGCCCGGGGCTCGGACGGCGTTTCGCCGCCGTGCTGGAGGCCGTCGGCTCCGGTGAGACCGGGCGGCTGCCCGGGTTCCTCGCGGGTTGGGCCGAGCACTGCCGGGAGTTGCGCCGGCGGGCCGAGGCCCTCGCCGTCTCGGGCGAGCTGGTCTTCCGGTCCTGGGACGGCACCCGGGACGAGAAGGTGACCGACCCGGCGGTGGCGCTGCCGCTGCTGCTGTCCCCGTACATGCACATGACCAACAACCGGCTGCACGTGACCATCCGCGACGAGGCCTACCTGGCGCACCTGCTGGGCCGGGTCCTGCGCGAGGGCGGGGCCGCCCCGACGGGCTCCGCCGGGGACGCGGCGGCCGGGGTGGTCGGCTCGTGACCTCCCCCTCGCCCTCCGGGATGCTGGAGCACCGGCCGGCGCTGCGGGCCGGGATCCTGCTGTCGCCGCCCCTGCTGAACGGCGCCGCGGTCGTGCACCTGGTCAAGGACCCCGGGTCCGGGGCCTCGTTCGAGATCGGGCCGAAGGAGTACTTCCTGGTCTCCCGACTGGACGGGTCCCGCAGCCTGGCGGAGATCGGCGAGGCGTACGGGGAGGCCTTCGGGCGACGGCTCGGCGAGGGCAACTGGCGGCAGTTGCTCGGGCTGCTCGGCAGCCGGCGGCTGCTCGCCGGCGGTCCGGCCCCGGGGCCGGCGGCCGGACCGGGCCCGCAGCGCACCGGAACGCTGCTGAAGGGGACCCTGCGGCTGGTCGCGGACGCCGACGCGACGACGGCCCGGCTGCACGCGTTCCTGCGGCCGGTACTGCGGCCGTTCCTCCTGGGTCTCCTGCTGCTGGTGTGCCTGGCCGTAGAGGGGGTCCTCGCGGCCTCCGCCGGCCGTCTCCTCGGTGACCTGTGGTGGCTGCTGGGCCGGCCGGCGCCGCTCGTGGCGGTGGCGACCCTGCTGTGGCTCAGTACGGCCCTGCACGAGTTCGCACACGGGGTCGCGGCCCGCCACGTCGGGGGGACGGTCGGGGAGATCGGGCTGCGCTGGCGGCTGCCCGTCGCGATCATGTACTGCACCGTGGACAACTACCGTTACCTGCGACGCCGTCGGGACCAGCTGGCCGTGGCCGGGGCGGGCGCCTTCGCCAACCTCCTTTTCCTGCTGCCCTTCTTCGCCTGGTGGACGGCCCTCCCGCCGGGTGACGCGACCGGCCGGGTCCTGGGCGCGCTCCTGCTGCTCGGCAGTGCGCAGGCCCTGGTCAACCTGGTCCCGTTGCCGCCGCTCGACGGTTACACGATCCTCGGGCACGCCCTGCGCGTGACCCGGCTGGCCCCCGCCAGTTCGGCCTACCTGCGGCTACGGCTGCGCGACCGGGCGGCGGCGGCCGCGTACCCGGTACGGGCCCGCCGGCTCTACCTCGGCTACGGGATCGGCTCGGCCGTGCTCGTCCTGCTCCTCGCCGGGGTGGGGGTGACCGCCGTACTCCTGGCCATCGGCCGCGCGGGCACCTGACCCCGCGACCCTTCCCCGTCCCCCGCCCCCCTACCCCTCCCCTTCCCCCGTCCCCGACCGCTCCACCGTCCCGACCTCCCGCCCGACACACGTCCAGACACCGAGGGAACCGCACCGCCCATGACGACTCACCACACCCCACCGCCCGAATCGCCCGCCGTCTCCGTCCACGAGGTCCGCAAGCGCTACGGCGACCGCCAGGCCGTGGACGGGATCTCCCTCGACGTGCGCCGCGGCGAGTTCTTCGGCCTGCTCGGCCCCAACGGTGCGGGCAAGACCACCCTCATCGAGATCATCGAGGGCCTGCGCCGGGCCGACTCCGGGACGGTCCAGGTGCTCGGCCACAGCCCCTGGCCCCGCGACACGGCCCTGCTGCCGCGCATCGGCGTCCAGACACAGGCCTCGGCGTTCTTCGTCCGGCAGTCGGCGCGCGAGCACCTGGCCACCGTCGCCGGGCTCTACCGCAAGGACGCGGCCGCCGCCGACCGCACGCTGGAGACCGTCGGACTGACCGAGCAGCGCGACGTCATGGTCGAGAACCTCTCGGGCGGGCAGCGCCAGCGGCTCGCCATCGCCTCGGCGCTCGTCCACGACCCCGAGTTGATCTTCCTCGACGAGCCGACGGCCGCGCTCGACCCGCAGGCCCGTCGCGACCTGTGGGAGGTGCTGCGCGCCCTCAAGGGCGAGGGCCGCACCATCGTCTACACCACGCACCACCTCGACGAGGCCGAGGCCCTGTGTGACCGGGTGGCCATCCTCGTGGGTGGCCGCATCGCCGCCCTCGACTCCCCGCACCAACTGGTCAGCGCCGCCGGCGCGCCGGCCCGACTGCTCGTTCCGGCCGGCCGGATCGCCCCGGACGAGGCCGCCGCGCTGCCCGGCGTGGACCGGGTGACCGAGCAGGGCGGGTCGATGGTGCTGGAAACCTCCGCACCCGGCCGGCTCCTCCAGGCGGTCGACGCCCTGACCGGCCTCGACGGGGTGATGACCCGGACGGCGACCCTGGAGGACGTCTACCTGGAACTCACCGGCCACACCGCGGGCCCCACCACCGCACACACCACGGAGCACCGGGCATGAGCGCATACACGGCACTGACCGCCGCCGGCTACCGGGCCCAGGTCCGGGACAAGGCGACCCTCTTCTTCACCTTCGCCTTCCCCCTCCTCTTCCTCGTCGTCTTCGGCCTGATCTTCAGCGGCCAGGACGTGGAGGAGAGCGGCCGCCCGTACATCTCGTACATCGCGCCCGGCGTGATGTCGTGGGGCGTCGCCAACGCCGCCGTCTTCGGGATCGCCTTCACGCTGATGCAGTGGCGGCGCGACGACCTGCTGCGCCTGATCCGCCTCACGCCCACGCCGCTGACGACCGTCCTGGCCTCGCGGTACGTCCTGGCCCTGGTGGTCGGCGTCGTGCAGGCGATGGTGTTCGTGGCCGTCGCGATGCTGCCCGGCTTCGGACTGGAGCTGGACGGACGTTGGCCGCTGGTGCTGCCCGCCCTGGTCCTCGGCATCACGGCCTTCATGGCCATCGGGGTGATCGTCGGAACGTACGCCAACACCCCCGAGGCCGTCGCCGCGATCGCCAACTGCATGATGGTGCCGATGGCCTTCCTGTCGGGGTCCTTCCTGCCCCTCGACATGATGCCGTCCTGGCTGCAGGGCGTCTCCCGGGTGTTGCCGCTGCGCTACCTCAACGACGCGGCCACCGGGGCGCTCACCGGATCGGGCTCGATGTCGGCCATCGGCATCGGCTGCGCCGCGCTGCTCGGATTCGCCCTGCTGTTCGGCGGCATCGGCCTGAAGACGTTCCGTTGGAGCAACTCCTCATGACCGCGGCCGACGTGAGGCCCGTTCGGGCCGAAGCCCCCGACGGCGCCCCCATGGAGACGGCCCGGCGCCAACTGGAAGGGGCCCTGGCGGGCTCCGGCCGGGGGGCGCGAGTGGTCACCCTCGGCGTGCACGACGCCCTCGGGCCGCGCACCGCCGACCCCTTCGCGGCGGTGCGGCCGGGCGCCGGCGTCCACCTGACCGCCCGGGCCGTGCTGATCGGCCCCTGGGGCGGCGACGGCTCCGCTCCCGCCTGCGGGCAGTGCCTGGCCATGCGCTGGCAGCGGCTGCGCAGCCGTAGCGAGCGGGACGCGCTGGAGACGGGCGGCGGGCCGGTCACCGCCGTCGCCGCGGACTGGCCCCGGCTGTCCCCGTACGCGCTGGACGCCGCGTCGGCCGTGCACGCCGCCGTCCACGGCCCCGGCGCCCCGGTCCTCGCCCCCGGCCCGTCGGCCGCCGACCGGGCCCTGCCCCAGGTGTCCCGGCTGGACCTGGAAACCCTCCAGGTGCGGACGTACCCCCTCGCCGCCGATCCGCTCTGCCCCGACTGCGGGCCGGGCGGCTCCGACGGCCCCGCCCCCTTCGCGCCCGTCTCCCGGCCCAAGCCCGCCCCGGGCGCGCAGCGGCTGCGGAAGGCCTCCTCGTACCCGATGCCGCGGACGGCGCTGGCCAATCCGGTGACCGGGGTGCTCGGCGGGGGGACCTGGATCAACGTCACCTCACCTACGACCGCGCCGGTCGCCGGGAGCGTCTTCATGCGCGGCTACGCCGGGCTGACGGACGTCACCTGGAGCGGTCAGGCCAACAGCTTCGCGGCCAGCCGTGACCTGGCCTTCCTCGAAGGACTGGAGCGGTACGCGGGCACCCACCGGCGCACCGGCGCCTCGGTTCTCACCGCGTCGTACGCGGAGCTGGGCGAGCGGGCGTTGGATCCGGCGGAGTGCGGGTTCTACCCGCCGGAGACCTACCGGGACGACCCGCTGGTGTCGCCCTTCGATCCGGAGCGGCCGATCCCCTGGGTGTACGGGCACTCCCTGCGGGACGACCGGCCGGTGCTGGTGCCGGCCCGGCTGGCCTACTACAGCGCCGGGCTCGCCTCCGACAACTTCGTCTTCGAGTGCTCCAACGGCTGCGCGATCGGCAGCTGCCTGGAGGAGGCCCTGCTCGGCGCCCTGCTGGAACTGATCGAGCGGGACGCCTTCCTGCTCGCCTGGTACGGCGGACAGCACCTGACGCAGATCGACCTGGCCTCCGTACCGGGGCCGGCGGTGCGGATGATGGTGGACCGGGCGGCCCTGCAGGGCTACGACGTCCACGCCTTCGACAACCGCGTCGACCTGGCGGTCCCCGTGGTGACCGGCCTCGCCGTGCGGCGCGACGGCGGCCCGGGGTTGTACTCCTTCGGTGCGGGCGCGGCGATGGATCCGGCGACGGCGGTGGAGGCGGCCCTCTCGGAGGTGCTGACCTACATCCCGCACCTACCGGGCCAGGTGGCCGAACGGCAGGTCGAACTGGAGGCGATGAGCCGGGACTTCGGGCTGGTGAAGCACCTCAAGGACCACGCCCAGCTGTACGGGCTGCCCGCGATGGCCCCGCACGTGCGGACCTACCTGGAGCCGACGGGCGTCGCGCCGATGGCTGACCTCTACCGGGAGTGGGAGACCGAGCACCGGCCCACGAGCGGGGACCTGCGGGACGATCTGTTGTCGTGCGTGGGGCAGTTGACCGGCGCGGGGCACGATGTGATCGTCGTCGACCAGACGACGCCGGAGCAGCGCGCGATGGGGCTGCGAACGGTCTGCGCGGTCGTGCCGGGGTTGCTGCCGATCGACTTCGGCTGGTCGCGCCAACGGGCGCCGTTCATGCCGCGGTTGCGGACTGCCGCCCGGCGGGCGGGCCTGCGGGAGTCCGATCTGACGCGGGAGGAGATCCGACTGGTGCCGCACCCCTTCCCCTGACCGGGCCGTACGCCGAATGCCCCGGACCCCCGCCTGCGCGGGGTCCGGGGCATCGGTGTGGCGCTGGGGTCAGGCGCTGCAGGAGGTGGTGCTGGTGGTGGAGGAACACGTCGAGGTGGAGCTGCAGCTCGTGGAACCGGCGAGCACGACCTCGCTGGCGTCCGAGTAGTCCGAGATCTCGAAGGTCTCCGACTCCAGCTCCAGGATCTCGTCGGCGAGCGAGGCCAGAGGCGACTTCTGCATGGGGACTCCTTGGGTTGGCGGTCACCGGGTGGGCGACCGTTGCCTTGGTTCTTCGGCGCGTCTCCAGCAAAGCCGGTCCGGCCGTCAAGTCACCTGTCCCCTTCCTGTCACACCGCTGACAAGAAGTGTCAGCGCCCTGACGTCCGCGGTCGGAGCGGGTGTCCGAGGATGGCGGTATGACCGTCACCTCCGCGTACGCCGGACTGCCCGCGCTCCTCAGGCCGCTGACGGCCTTCTACCTGGACCTGCACAGCCACCCCGAGCTGTCGGGCGAGGAGGCCCGCACGGCCGAGCGGTTCGCCGGTCGGTTGGAGTCCGACGGGTACGAGACCATCCGCGGGATCGGCGGCCACGGCGTGGCCGGGGTGCTGCGCCGGGGCACGGGCCCGACGGTGATGCTGCGCGCGGAACTGGACGCGCTGCCCGTACGGGAGACGACCGGGCTGCCGTACGCGAGCGAGGGTCCCGTGGCGCACGCCTGCGGGCACGATCTGCACCTGGCCGCGGCCGCGGGGACGGCGTCGCTGCTGGCCGGCCCGGACGCCCCGCACTGGGAGGGCACGCTGATCGTGGTGGGGCAGCCCGCCGAGGAGACCCTGGAGGGCGCGCGGGCCATGCTCGCCGACGGGCTGTACGAGCGCGCCGGTCGGCCGGACACGGTCCTGGCGCAGCACGCGGCGCCGCTGCCCGCGGGCATGGTCGCGCACGGGTACGGGCCGATGACGGCCGGCAGCGTCACCTTCCGGGTCGTCGTCCACGGACGCGGCGGGCACGCGGGGGCGCCGCACCTGACGGTGGATCCGGTGGTGACGGCCGCGCACCTGGTGACGCGGCTCCAGACGGTGGTGGCGCGCGAGGCGGCCCCGTCCGAGCAGGTGGCCGTCACCGTGGGTTCGTTCCGGGCGGGCGAGCGGGCGAACATCGTGCCCGATCGCGCCGAGTTGGGCATCACGGTGCGGGCCGCCGGGGAGGCGGCGCTCGCGCGGGCGGCCACGGCGGTGGAGCGGATCGTCCGCGCGGAGTGCGCCGCCTCGGACTGCCCCCGGGAACCGGAGATCGTCCGCGAGCGCTCCTCGCCCGTCACCCACCCCGATCCGGCGACGACGGCAGCGGTCCGGGACGCCCACACGGCGCGGTTCGGAACGCGGCGGGTGGCGATGTGGCCGCCGTCGCTCGCCACGGAGGACTTCGGATTGTTCGGTGACGCCGGACTGGAGGTGCACGGGGCGCCCGGCGTTCGGCTCGCCTACTGGATGCTCGGCTCCATCGGCCCGGCGGCCTGGGCGGCGGCGCCCGGGGAGGGCGCGGCGGGCAAGCTGGCGGCGCTCCCCGCCAACCACGCACCGGACTTCGCCCCGGACGTCCGTACGGCGCTCCCGGCCGGAGTCACCGCGCTGACGGAGGCCGCGCTGACCTGCCTGGCCCGCCGGGACCGGGCCGGCCGGGACTGAGCCCGGCCGGGGCCGCGCCGGAGGCGACGGGGTCCGGCCCGGCGAAGGGAGTCGGTCCTGCCTCAGAAGGGCTTGGTCGGCAGGTACTTGCCGTCCAGGGTGATGACAGCGCGCTCGCCGCCCTCGGGGTCGGCGACCTTCTTGACGTCCAGCCGGAAGTTGATGGCGCTGATGATGCCGTCGCCGAACTCCTCGTGGACCAGGGCCTTGAGGGTGGTGCCGTAGACCTGGAGCATCTCGTGGAAACGGTAGACGGTCGGGTCGGTCGGCAGCGCGCCGGGAACTCCGCCTCGCGTGGGGATGGTCTGCAGCCACAGGGCGTCGTCGTCGTCCAAGCCGAGGAGTTCGGCGACGGCTTCCGCCGCGGGGGCGGGCAGCGGGTGCTGGCCGAGGACGGCGGCCGTGACGAAGGCCACGGACAGTCCGGTGACGTCGGCGATCTGGCGCCACGTCAGGTCCTTTCGGATCTTGGCTTCGACGGCGGCCTCGGCGAGGCGGCTGCGGACGGTGGTGTCGAACTGGGCGTGCGGCATGGGAAGGGGTGTCCTTTCGACGGGGAAGGTCGTGCCCGACTTGGCCCCGGGCTCCCGAAGCGGGGTGCGACGGAGGCCGCGGGCGGGTCGGGTGGGGGGTCAGGCGGCCACGGGGTCGAGCTGTTCGACGGCGCCCGTGGGGATGTCGTAGACCCAGCCGCGCAGGGTGAGGGCGCCTTCCGCGATGGCGCGGGCCACCGAGGGGTGGGTGGCCAGGTTCGCGAGCTGGGCGCGCACGTTCTCCCGTACGAGGGAGTCGAGCCCACCCGAGCTGCGGGCCAGGGAGGCGTCGGCGTGCCGGAGCCAGCCGGCGACGGCCGGTGCGGCGCTGAGGTCGTGCCCTTCGGCGAGGGCGGTCATGGCACCGCAGGCGGAGTGCCCGCACACCACGGCGTCGGTGACGCCGAGGACGGAGACCGCGTATTCGATGCCGGCCGCGACCCCGTCGGGGGACGGGGTGTGGGCGGGTACGAGATTGCCCGCGGTGCGGATGACGAAGAGCTCACCCGGCTCGCTCTGGGTGATCAGCTCCGGCACCACTCGGGCGTCGGAGCACCCGATGAACAGCGTGGGCGGTCGGTGGGTGTGCGCCAGATCGGCGAAGAGCTTCGCCTTGGCGGGGAAGACGTCGCGCCGGAAACGGGCGACGCCCTCGATGAGACCGTGCATGGTCACTCCCTCTGCACTGGGATCCTCCCCCGTGGGGCTGATGTGTTCCACCATGCATGAGCTGCGGTCATAGTGTCCAAGACGCAGATCTGATACATCTCATCGATGCCATCTATAGTTGATGCCATGGCTCCGGAACTGCGTCACCTGCGCTACCTGCTCGCGGTCGCCGAGCACCACAGCTTCACCCGCGCCGCCGAGGTCCTGCGGATCTCCCAACCCACCCTGTCCCAGCAGATCAAGCAGTTGGAGAGCGCCGTGGGCGTGCGATTGCTGGACCGGGGCGGCCGCACGGTGCGCCTCACCGACGCGGGCGAGGCCTACGCGCACCACGCGCGCCGCGCACTGCGGGACCTCGCGGCGGCGGAGCGCGCCGTCCACGACGTCGCCGACCTGTCCCGCGGCCACCTGCGGCTGGCGATGACGCCCACGTTCACCGCGTACCTGCTGGGCCCGCTGCTCGCGGCCCTCCACGAAGTCCACCCGGCCGTCACCGTCGACGTACGGGAGATGCCGCAGGACCGCGTCGAGGCCGGGCTGCTGGCGGACTCCCTCGACCTCGGCATCGCCTTCGACGGCCCCCACCCGCCCGGCATCGCCGCCGCAGCGCTCTACACCGAGACGCTGGGCCTCGTCGTCGCCGGCCCCGCCCCCGATCGGCCGGCGGACCCGCTGCCCGTCGCGGAGTTGGCCGAGCTTCGACTGGCCCTGCTCAGCGGGGACTTCGCGACCCGCACGCACATCGACGCGTACCTCGCCGCGCACCGGGTCCGGCCGCGGATCGCGGTCGAGACCAATTCCGTCCAGGCCCTGACGGAGCTGGTGCGGCGGACCGGCCTGGCCACCGTCCTGCCGGACGCCATCACGGACGACCACCCCCGACTGACCCCGGTCCCGCTGACCCCCGCCCTGCCGCCGCGCACCGTCACCCTGTTGCGGCGCGAGGGCGGCTACCTGAGCGCCGCCGCCCGCGCCTTCACCGCCCTGACCAAGGAGGTGGTCCTGGCCCGCGGATACGCCCCGGCACGGGGGGGCGGTCGACGGGTCGTGACGCCGGGCCGTGACGCGGGGCCACGACCGGGGGTCGTGGCGCCGGATCAGTCCAGCCCGTACCGGCGCACCGACTCCTCCTGTTGCGCGAGCCGGTGCA
Organism: Streptomyces sp. Isolate_45; assembly: GCF_024721315.2. GTDB lineage: Bacteria > Actinomycetota > Actinomycetes > Streptomycetales > Streptomycetaceae > Streptomyces. The sequence goes on along the minus strand of NZ_JANFAK020000046.1, from coordinate 3,489 downwards.
TCGCCTTGAGGGCGGGGTCGAAGAGCACGGCGGAGGCGACCGCGGCCTCCGCCATGTCCGCGCCGGACGCACGGGTGTCGATGTAGTCCAGGTCCCTGACGGCCACCTCGTGCATGAGCCGGGCGTACGGGACCATCCGCTCGGCGTCCCAGGAGTGGCCCAGCCGCAGCAGCGAGGCGACCGCCACGACGAGCGAGCGGTGGTCCGGCGAGAGGTCGGCGAGCTCGCGGGCGGTGGACCAGCCCAACGTCTCCAGCAGCCGGTCGACCTCGCGGCGCGCGGTGACGACGGCCTCGTCCGACTCGTCCGGTTCGGGAACCTGCGGGAGCGCCCACAGCGCCGCCCCCATCCGCATGGTGCGCCCCAGGGAATCGTCGTCGATGTGTCGGAGCACCTCGCGCGCCCTGGCGACCGACACCTGGCCGACCTGGATGAGCGTGCGGACCAGTCGCAGCCGGGCCAGATGGCCCTCGTCGTAGTCGGCCGTCGTCGCGGCGACCCGGTGACCGGGCGGCAACAGCCCTTCCCGCAGGTAGTACTTGATCGTCGCGGTGGACACACCACTGCGCTCACTCAATTCGGCCAGCCGCACCCTTGCACCTTTTCTTGGAGAGCGTCACTATCTAACTATCAGCACGTGGACAGTGCCGCTATCCAACCCTGCCCCCGTCCACCCGGACCACCGGAGGTCGCGTGTTCGCCAAGCCGATTCCCGGCCGCACCACCGCCGCCCACGAGGGCGACGCGGTGGTGCTGCTGATCGGGATGCGCATCAACCACTTCTGGGCGGCGCACCAATGGGCGCCGGTGCTCGTGGCCATGCCCCGGATGCTGCGCGAGCTGAGCCGCGACCGGAGCCGCGGCCTGCTCGGCCACGTCCTGCTGACCGCGTCGCCGCGCACCTACTACGTGGTCCAGTACTGGGAGTCCCAGGAGAAGTTGCACGCCTACGCCGCGGCGCCGGACGCCCTCCACCACCGGGTGTGGGCGGCCGTCAACCGCAAGGAGCGCGCCGGCAAGGTGCGCGGGCACGTGGGCATCTGGCACGAGGCCTACGTCTCGCCCGAGGGCTCGTACGAATCGATCTACGCGGACATGCCGCCCTTCGGGCTGGGCGCCGCCACCGGGGTGCTCCCCGTCGAGCGCCGCGGGCGCCGCGCCGCCGACCGCCTCGCCCACCGCTCCACCACCGACCCGTCCGCCCCGGGCGATCCGTCCGTCCCGGACGATCCGCACACCGACCGGTGAGCCGGCTCCCGACACCCCGGCAACGAGGAGAACCAGCATGGACGCGCACGGCAGTACCCCACCCCCGGCCCCCGCACGCAGGGGCGGCACCGCGGGGGCGGTGATCGTGGCGGTGCTCCTCGGACTCTCCATCACCCTGGCCATCGTCCTCGACGGCGACGACACGGGGGACGACTCACCTTCGTCCTCGTCCTCCTCGCCCTCCTCGGCGAAGGCCGGCAACGGGTCCTGGAAGACCGGCGACTGCGGCGGCCCGGACCCCGGGGGCGCTCCGGACGGCTACCGGGCGCTGGACTGCGGCGACCCCGGCGCGACCTTCGAGGCGCTGGAGGTCACCTCGGCCGGCATCCTTCCCGGTTCGATCCAGTGCCCCGCGGGGACGGACGTCATGATCCGCGTCTCGGTGTCCTACGGCGCCTCCGCGAAGGACGGCAAGAAGGGCTCCGGCATCCCCACCCACACCGTCTGCGGGCGCAACCTCTCCGGCGACCACCCCGGCGACGCGGGCGCCGGCGGCGGGCAGTTGGTGAAGGGGGACTGCGTCAGCTCGACCGCGCAGGAGGTGCCGTGCGCCTCGGCGGGGGCGGACGCCTTCAAGGTCCTGGACCTCGTCGCGGACAAGGGGGCGTGCCCGACGGGAACCACCGAGCCCATGGAGCTGACCATGTCGGTCGGCCGACCGTACGACGTCATCTGCGGCGGCGCCGCGTAGCCGACCCTGGCCCCGGCGGACCGGGCTCCCGCCCGGCCGGGCCGGCGGCCGGGTCAGCCCACGATCGGGGAGACGGCGACGCAACCGCCGGCCGTCACGAGGCCCTGCCCGGTCTGCTCGGCGATGACCTTGCCCTTGTAGGTGATCTTGCAGGTCACCTGCCCGCCCGTCACGTCCGCCGCGACCGGCACCACCGACGCCGGCATGATGCCCCGGAGGGTGACCGTCCTCTTCCAGGGCAGCGCGGGGGCGGACACCGTCTCCGCCTTCGGCGCGGAGGCGGTGCCGCCGCCGGCGGCGAACTCGATGGAGTCCACGCCCTTGCCGGTGACCTCGTACGTCACCTCGTAGGTCTCGTCCACGGCCTTGTCCACCTGGTCGACGGCGTCCGCGGCCGAGCAGGCCGTGGCGCCCAGGAGGAGCGCGGCGGAGAGGAGCGAGGTACGGGCGAGGCGGAGCATGGGTACGGGGTCCTTTGCGATGAAGCCGGTGATCAACCCGTACGGAATCGTAAAGGCACGGTAAAGTCAAACGGGATCCTCCGGCAGGGGGCGGGCCACGACCCGCCTCAGCGGTGCCTGCTGACCTCCCGTGGCCAGCATGCGGACCTCCCCCCGGTCGCTGATCTCGGCGCGCACGATGCCGGTCGCGTCCGTGTACACCGGATGGCCACCGGATCCCTTCGCCTCGGTGCGGTCCACGACCACGACGTCCTGCCCCGTTCCGTCGTCGTCGGGGAACACCAGCTCGTACCGTTCCGCGCTCATCCACTCACTCCCGTCGCCGCCGGCCCTCCCCATCGTGGCGGCCACCGCCGGGCCCCGCACGGTGTGATGGGCCGCGCGGGCGGTGACCCGGGGGCCGGGCCCCCCGTGCTCGGGCCCGGACCCGGGCCGGCGCCATGGACGAGAGAGATGAGAGCGGCGAGAGCGGCGGCGGCGACGGGGTCGACATCATCGCCTTCCCGGACGCGGAGGCCTTCTAGGGTTGGCCGGCGGAACACTGGGCGCGGGCGGAGGGCGTGTGGGACAAGGCGGCGGGGAAGAAGCGGCCCGGCATCCCGTCGGTGACCGATGACGAATCCGTCGACATCGGGCTCTGCTACGGCTGGATCTCCGGGCAGCGCCGCTCCCTCGACGAGCGGCACCACCTCCAGCGGTACGTGCCGCGCCGCCCCCGGAGCCTGTGGCCGAAGGTGAACGTGGGACAAGGTCGCCGCGCTCACGGACGCGGGCCGGATGCGCGGGCCCGGGTTGGCCGAGGTGCGCAGGGCGCAGGAGGACGGCAGGTGGGAGGCGGCGTACGCGTCCCGGAGGACGGCGGAGCCGCCGCCGGACCTGGTGGCCGCTTTCGACGGGGACCCCCGGGCCCGGGAGGCGTTCGAGCCGCTGGACAGGACCGGCCGCCACCAGCTGATCCTGCCGCTGCTCCAGGCCCTCACCCCGCGTGGGTGGGGGGGGGGGGGCGGGGGGGGCCGCCCCCCCTCCCCGGCGGCGCGCCGTCCCCGAGACCCCGCGACATCGGAAGAG
>NZ_JANFAK020000045.1 GCF_024721315.2 Streptomyces sp. Isolate_45 | reverse complement strand
GGGACGGGCATGATTTATGGCGCCCTGTCCGCTGCTGCGTTGGTGGGGCGGTACCGCGCGCCAACAAATCACGTTTTGGTCCCGGACGACACCCCACCCCGCCCCCGACCCCGACCTGCGGCCCACTGTTCCGTCCGGCCCCGCCGATCCAGCCTCGCCGGCGTTTGAGGCGCGGGGTCCGGGGCGGAGCCCCGGGGGCCCGGCGCCCCGCGCCGATCGACCTGCCTGCGCCGCCCCGCGCAGCGGGGCTCCGTGTGGTGACCGGGCAGGTCAGGCGGTGGGTCCGGCCGGGGTGGTCGACTTCAGGGCGCCGTCCGGGCCCGCCAGGAGGACCGGGGTGTCCGGACCGCCCAGGTCCGCGACGGCGGCCCGGTCGGCCTCCGCCGGAGCCCCGGCCTCCGTCACCACGGCCGCCGCCTCCAGGGACCGGGCCCCGCTCGCCACGGCCATCGCGACCGCCGTCTGCAGGGCGCTCAGCTTCAGGGAGTCCAGCGCCACCGTCCCGGCGACGTACGTCCGGCCGGTCTCGTCGCGCACGGCCGCACCCTCCGGCACCCCGTTGCGGGCGCGGGCACTGCGGGCCAGCGTGATGATCTTGGTGTCCTCGGGGTCGATGCCCGTGCTCTCCGTCATGGTCGAAAGCATAGGGAGAGCGCGGGCGGGGCCCTACGACCGGCCCCGCCCCCGAACCCGCTCAGGGCCGGTCGAGCCGTAGCCGCTCCGCCTTCGGGAGCCCCGCGACGACCAGGTCGTACGAGTCCTCCACCAGCTCGCGCACCAGCGCGTCCGGCAGTCCGCCCACGGTGACCGTGTTCCAGTGCCGCTTGTTCATGTGCCAGCCGGGCACGATCGCCTCGTGCTCCGCGCGCCGGCGCACCGCGAGCTCCGGCTCGCACTTGAGGTTGACCTTCAGCGGCTCCGCGTCCAGGGCGCTGAGCGCGAACATCTTGCCCAGCACCTTGAACACCGAAGTCTCCGGGGTGAACGGGAACTCCTCGACCGCCGCGTTGAAGCCCAGGCAGAACGCGCGCAGTTCGGCGGGGGTCATTCGCCCTCCTCCCCGTCGGCCGCCGCCGGGGGCACCGGCTCGACCAGCACCGTCACGATCTTGTTCCGGCGGCCCGCCGGGGATTCGGCCGTCAGCCGCAGCGGGCGTCCGTCGGGCAGGTCGACCGTCGCCGAGGCGCCGGCGATCGGTACCCGGCCCAGGGCCTTCGCCAGCAGCCCGCCGACCGTCTCCACGTCCTCGTCGTCGAAGGCCAGCGCCCCGAATAGCTCGCCGAGGTCGGTGATGTCCAGGCGCGCCGTGACCCGGTAGCGGTCGCCGCCGAGGTCCTCGACGGGCGGCAGCTCGCGGTCGTACTCGTCGGTGATCTCGCCGACGATCTCCTCCAGGATGTCCTCGATGGTGACGATCCCGGCCGTGCCGCCGTACTCGTCGATGACGACGGCCACGTGGTTGCGCACGGACTGCATCTCGCGCAGCAGGTCACCGGCGTTCTTCGTGTCGGGCACGAACACCGCCTGCCGCATCGCCGTGGAGACCAGGTCGGCCTCCGCCTCCCGACTGATGTGGGTCTTGCGGACGAGGTCCTTCAGGTAGACGATCCCGACGATGTCGTCCTCGTTCTCCCCGGTGACGGGGATCCGCGAGAAGCCGGACCGCAGCGCGAGCGTGGTGGCCTGACGGACCGTCTTGTACCGCTCTATGCAGACCAGGTCGGTGCGGGGCACCATCACCTCGCGCACGAGGGTGTCGCCCAACTCGAAGACCTGGTGCACCATCCGGCGCTCGTCGTCCTCGATCAGCGATTCCTTCTCCGCGAGGTCCACCATCGCGCGCAGCTCGGCCTCGGAGGCGAACGGCCCCTTGCGGAAGCCCTTGCCGGGCGTGAGCGCGTTGCCGATGAGGATGAGCAGTTGCGGGATCGGCCCCATGATCCGGGCGAGCGGTACGAGGACGTACGCGGCCGCCGTCGCGGTGTTCAGCGGGTGCTGGCGGCCGATGGTGCGCGGGGACACGCCGACCGCGACGTAGGAGACCAGCACCATCACGCCGATGGCGACGAACAGCGCCGTCCAGTTCTCGCCGAACTCGTCGAGGCAGACGTACGTGACGAGCACGCCCGCCGCCATCTCGCAGGTGACGCGGACCAGCAGCGCCACGTTGACGTAGCGGGTGGGGTCCCCGGTGACCTGGGCGAGCTTCGCGCTGCCGCGCCGGCCCTCCCGTACGGCCTGCTCGGCGCGGAAGCTGGAGACGCGGGCGATCCCGGACTCGGCGCACGCCGCGAACCAGGCCACCACCACCAACAGGACCGCCCCCGTGATCAGCTGGGGGGCGTTCACGAGACGGTCGGTGCCGGGGACGGACCGGTCATGCCGCGCTCACCGCGCCAGCCGTCGACGATGGCCGCCTGGAGGCCGAACATCTCGGCCTTCTCGTCCGGCTCCTCGTGGTCGTACCCGAGGAGGTGCAGCACCCCGTGGACGGTGAGGAGCTGGAGCTCCTCGTCCATGGAGTGCTGCGTGGCCGCGTCCTCGCCCTGCTTCTTCGCCACCTCGGGGCACAGCACGATGTCGCCGAGGAGCCCCTGCGGGGGCTCCTCGTCGTCCTTGGACGGCGGACGCAACTCGTCCATCGGGAAGGACATGACGTCGGTCGGGCCGGGCAGGTCCATCCACTGGATGTGGAGCTGCTCCATGGCGTCCTCGTCGATGACGATGACGGAGAGCTCGGAGAGCGGGTGGATCCGCATCCGGGTGAGCGCGTAGCGGGCGATGTCGAGGATCGCCTGCTCGTCGACCTCGGTTCCGGACTCGTTGTTGACGTCGATCGACATGGTGCGCTGAGCTCTACTTCCGCTGGTGGCCGTTCGGGGCCTGCTGGCTGTCGTCGTACTTCTCGTACGCGTCGACGATACGGCCGACCAGCTTGTGGCGGACGACATCCTCGGACGTGAGCCGCGAGAAGTGGATGTCGGGCACGCCTTCGAGGATGTCCTGGACCTGTCGCAGACCGCTGCGCGCGCCACCGGGCAGGTCGACCTGCGTCACGTCACCGGTGATCACGATCTTCGAATCGAATCCGAGTCGGGTCAGGAACATCTTCATCTGTTCGGTGGTGGTGTTCTGCGCCTCGTCGAGGACGACGAACGCCTCATTGAGAGTGCGCCCCCTCATGTAGGCCAGGGGCGCCACCTCGATCGTTCCGGCCGCCATGAGGCGGGGGATGGAGTCCGGGTCGATCATGTCGTGCAGGGCGTCGTAGAGCGGCCGCAGGTACGGGTCGATCTTGTCGAACAGGGTGCCGGGCAGGAAGCCGAGGCGTTCGCCGGCCTCGACGGCGGGGCGGGTCAGGATGATCCGGCTGACCTGCTTGGACTGCAGGGCCTGGACCGCCTTCGCCATGGCGAGGTAGGTCTTTCCGGTACCGGCGGGGCCGATGCCGAAGACGATCGTGTTCTTGTCGATCGCGTCGACGTACCGCTTCTGGTTGAGCGTCTTGGGGCGGATGGTGCGACCGCGGCTGGAGAGGATGTTCTGCGTGAGCACCTCGGCGGGCGTCTCCGCCTCGCCGCCTCCCGATCCGTTCGCCTGGAGCATGGCGATCGAGCGTTCCACTGCGTCCTCCGTCATCGACTGCCCGGTGCGGAGCACCAGCATCATCTCGTCGAACAGGCGCTGGATGAGGGCGACTTCCGCCGCCTCACCGATCGCGCTGACCTGATTGCCCCGAACGTGGATGTCGGCCTTCGGGAAAGCCCTCTCGATCACGCGCAGCAGTGCGTCGCCGGATCCGAGCACCGTCACCATCGGGTGCGTGGCCGGAACAGTGAAGTGGGCGCGCGCCTGACCGGGCGCGGGGGTGTGGCCTGTCGGTGTCTGAGTCATGGGCCGGCACTGTGGCCTGCGCATACCTCCCGCTGAGGGGTCGCGCGGATCGCCGACCTCCGGAGTACCAAGCGTACGTCCGGGACGGCGCTTCCCCGAGGGGTTTTCCGGCGCCGCCGCGCCGGGAACGGGCGTGCGGTCACACGGGGTGCTTGAAGCCGATCGTCGGGACGGCGCGGCGGCGCGCGGAGGGCGTCGCTCCGGGGGGCACCAGGGCGTCGAGGAAGCCGTAGCGGTCCCGCAACGGGTCCGGGGCCGCGCGCCACCAGTGGGCCACCTCCGGCCAGCCCGGGGCGGAGAGGGAGCCGCCGAACTCCTGGACGGAGAGGGCGGCCGTCAGCCCGGCGAAGGCCAGCCGGTCGGCGAGCGGCCACCCGGCAAGGCTGCCGGTGACGAACCCGGCGACGTACACGTCCCCGGCACCGGTGGGGTCCAGCGCGTCGACGGTGATCGCGGGCACCTCGGCGGTCTCCCCGGTGCGGGAGTCGACCGCGTACGAGCCCTCGGAGCCCATCGTCACCACCGCCACCGGCACCTTCTCGGCGAGCGCCCGGGCCGCCGCGCGCGGACACTCGGTCCGCGTGTAGCGCATCGCCTCGCCCGCGTTGGGGAGGAAGGCCTCGCAGTGCTCCAGGTCGGCGAGGGCGCCCAGGTCCCAGCGCCCCGTCTCGTCCCAGCCCACGTCCGCGAAGATCCGCGAGCCGCGCCGGGCGGCCTCGGCGATCCACCCCTCGCCCGGCCCGGCGGCCAGCGAGGCCACGGCGGCGCGGGCCTTCGGGGGGCAGCTGGGGACCGCCCCGGGGCCGGCCGGGGGCGGGGCCTCGTGGCCGTGGGAGACCATCGTGCGCTCGCCCTCGTAGGCCATCGAGACGGTGACGGGGCTGTGCCAGCCGGGGATGGTCCGCGACATGGTCAGGTCGATGCCCTCGCCCTGTTCGAGGGCGTCCCAGCAGTACTCGCCGTAGTGGTCGTCGCCGAAGGCGGCGGCGAGGGAGGTCCGCAGGCCGAGCCGGGCCAGCGCGGTGGCCATGTTGGCTACGCCGCCGGGGCTGGAGCCCATGCCGCGCGCCCAGGACTCCGTACCGCGCACCGGGGCGGAGTCGAGGCCGGTGAAGATGATGTCGAGGAAGACCGTGCCGGTGAGGAAGACGTCGCAGCCCGGTTCGTGGGGATCGCGGAGCGGTCCCAGCGGGTCCAGCTTGTCCAGCTTTTCCTGCGGGCTGATGAGGCTGTCCCGACTGGTCACGGTGTACTCCCCGGTGCGCGAAGGTCTGCGAAGCTGTGCGGAGGTCTACGAGGGTCTGCGATGTGCCGTTTCTTCCGGTGGGCTCGCGACGGAAGGCCGCGGAAGACCCGGTGCCGCCCCGTCCGGCGGAGCCGAAACCCAGTGTGACGCACCTCACCACCGGATCGCCGCCCTCCGCGGCGCGAGCCCGGGGACGGCACCGGGGGCGGGCCCGGTCGGCCGGTCAGGTGCGCTTCGGTACCGCGACCGTGACCAGGTCCGCAGCGATCGTCAGCTCGCCCTCGAACCCGGCCGCCCGCGCCTCCCGCTCGAACGCGGAGGGGTCGGAGTACCGCTGCGAGAAGTGCGTGAGGACCAGGTGCCGGACGCCGGCGTCCCGCGCCACCCGGGCCGCCTGCCCCGCGGTGAGGTGCCCGTGGTCGGTGGCGAGCCGCTCGTCGGCCTCCAGGAACGTCGACTCGATCACCAGCATGTCGCAGCCCCGCGCCAGCTCGTCCACCCCGGAGCACAGCCGGGTGTCCATGACGAAGGCGAACCGCTGACCGGCCCGGTGCTCGCTGACGTCGTCGAGACCGACCCCGCCCAGCCGCCCCTCGCGCTGGATCCGCCCGACGTCCGGCCCCTTGATCCCGTGCCGCGCGAGCAGTTCCGGCACCATCCGGCGTCCGTCCGGCTCCGTGATCCGGTAGCCGAAGGACTCCACCGGGTGCGAGAGCAGCCGCGCTTCCAGGACGTACGAGGGCCCGTGCGCGAGCACCCCGTCACGCGACACCGGCTCCTCGGCGAGCGCCACCGTCTCCCGGTAGGCCGTCGCGTACCGGAGCCGGTCGAAGAACTTCTGCCCGGAGGCCGGGTAGTGCGCGGTGACCGGGTGCGGGACCTGGTCCAGGTTGATGCGCTGGATCACCCCGGCCAGGCCGAGGCTGTGGTCGCCGTGGAAGTGCGTGACGCAGATCCGGTTGATGTCGTGCGCGGCGACCCCGGCCCGCAGCATCTGCCGCTGCGTGCCCTCGCCCGGGTCGAAGAGGATGCCCTCGCCGTCCCAGCGCAGCAGGTAGCCGTTGTGGTTGCGGTGCCGCGTGGGCACCTGGCTGGCGGTGCCGAGCACCACGAATTCGCGTACGGACACGTCTTATCCCGGGGGCCATTCGAGGCCGCGTCCGCCGAGGACGTGCGCGTGCGCGTGGAAGACGGTCTGCCCGGCGCCGGCGCCCGTGTTGAGGACGATCCGGTAGCCGTGCTCCTCGATCTTCTCGTCGGCGGCGACCCGGCCGGCCTCGCCCAGTACGTCGGCGGCGATGCCCGGCTCGGCGGCCGCGAGGGTGGCCGCGTCGGGGTAGTGCGCCTTGGGGATGACCAGGACGTGGGTCGGCGCCTGCGGGTTGATGTCCCGGAACGCGATGGTCGTCTCGGTCTCCCGGACGACGGTCGCCGGCACGGCACCCGCGACGATCTTGCAGAACAGGCAGTCCGCCTGCGGTTCCCCGGCCATTGCTGCGCCTCCCGTGACGTTGATCGGTCCGGGCATCGTAACCGCCCCGGAGACGGGAACGGCCCGGTCCGCCGGAGATCCGCCGGAGCCCGTCCCGACCCCGCGCGGAGCGGGGCCGGGACGCCTCACGGGCTCAGGACCAGCGGCCGGTGCGCGCCAGCAGGACCGCGGCCGCGGCCGTACCGGCGGTGGAGGTGCGCAGGACGCTGTGCCCCAGCCGGTAGGGCCGGGCTCCGGCCTGCGCGAAGACGGCCAGTTCCTCGGGCGAGACCCCGCCCTCGGGGCCGACGACGAGGACCACGGAGCCCGCTTCGGGCAGCGGGGCCGTCGCGAGGGCGCCGGAGGCGGCGTCGCGGTCCTCGTGGAGCACCATGGCCAGGTCGGCCTCGGCGAGCAGCGCGGCGACCTGCTTCGTGGACAGGGCCTCGGCCACCTCGGGGAAGCGGACGCGGCGGGACTGCTTGCCGGATTCCCGGGCGGTGGCCCGCCACTTGGCCAGGGACTTGGCGCCGCGGTCGCCGCGCCACTGGGTGATGCAGCGCGAGGCCTGCCAGGGGACGATCGCGTCCACGCCGGTCTCGGTCATCGTCTCGACGGCGACCTCGCCCCGGTCGCCCTTGGGCAGGGCCTGGACCACCGTGATGCGGACGGCCGGTTCGGCCTCCTCGGACACCTCGGCGACGGAGACGACGAGCCGGTCCTTGCCCTCGGCGGACTTCACGACGGCCTCGGCCCAGCGGCCCCGGCCGTCCGTCAGGACGACCTCCTCGCCCGGGTTCAGCCGCTTCACGGACACGGCGTGCCGGCCTTCGGGGCCGTCCAGTACGAACTCGGTCCCCGCGGGGACCTCCTCGACCACGAACACGGGGGCCGTCATGACGCTCTCCTCATCTGCAACACCTTCAACGCGCTCTGCGCCTCGGCCAGTTCGACCGCCAGTACCTCCACCAGGTCCCCGGCCGGCATCACCCGCGCCAGCCGGTGCCCCTGCCCGGCCCACAGCGACATGCCCTGCGGGTCGCCGGCGGCGGCCGCCGCCTTGCGCAGCCCCGAGGTCATGTGGTGGACCTGCGGGTAGGCGGCCGGGGCGTACGGTCCGTGCTCGCGCATGAACCGGTTGACGAGACCTCGGGCGGGGCGGCCCGAGAAGGCCCGGGTGAGTTCCGTGTGGGCGAACAGGGGGTCCGTCAGGGCCTTCTTGTGCAGCGGGTGCGCGCCGGACTCCGGACAGGCGAGGAAGGCCGTGCCGAGCTGCGCCGCCTCCGCGCCCGCCGCGAGGAGCGCGGCGATCTGCGCGCCGCGCATGAGGCCGCCCGAGGCGATGAGGGGGAGGGTGACCGCCTCCCGCACCTGGGCGACCAGGGCGAGCAGGCCGACGGCGGCGGTGCCGTCGGTCTGCGGGTCGTCGCGGTAGGTGCCCTGGTGGCCGCCGGCCTCGACGCCCTGGACGCAGAGCGCGTCGGCGCCGGCCTCCTGCGCGGCGCGGGCCTCGTCGACGGAGGTGACGGTGACGATGCCGTAGGTGCCGGCCTTGCGCAGCCGGGTGAACACGGCGGGCGCGGGACAGCCGAAGGTGAAGGAGACGACCGCGACGGGGTCGTCGAGGAGGATCGCGAGCTTGGCCTCGTAGCCGTCGTCGCAGGTCCCCATGACGTCCTCCTCGGCGAGGGAGACCTCGTACCAGCTGGCCTCCCCGGCGAGCTGCCCGCGGTACGCCTCGACGGCGGCCGGGTCGACGTAGCCGTTCTGCGGCATGAAGAGGTTCACGCCGAAGGGGCGTCGGGTGAGCCCGCGCGTCTGCTTGATCTCCTGGTACATGCCGTCGGCCGTCTTGTAGCCGCCCGCGAGGAAGCCCAGCCCGCCGGCCTCGCACACGGCGGCCGCCAGGGGCGGGCAGGAGGCGCCGCCCGCCATGGGAGCCTGCACGATCGGGTACGGGGAGAGACCGTTCGGTGCGGAGGACATGGACTGCATCGTGCCACGTCCCGACCACCGGGCCGAATCACGGCATTCGCCTGGCATAGTCCGCTTCCCGGAGGCCCGTACGGGTCCCCGGGAACGCGCGGGAGCCCGGCCCGGTTTGACACCGGACCGGGCTCCCGCACGCTGTCGCGGGCCGCTCAGCGGCCGTTGAACGCGTCCTTCAGGCGACTGAACAGGCCCTGCTGGCCGGGCGCGAACTGACCCGTGGGCCGCTCCTCGCCGCGCAGCTTCGCCAGCTGGCGCAGCAGGTCCTCCTGCTGGGCGTCCAGCTTGCTCGGGGTGGTCACCTCGACGTGGACGATCAGGTCGCCCCGGCCGCCGCCGCGCAGGTGCGTGACGCCGCGCCCGTGCAGCGGGATCGACTGGCCGGACTGGGTGCCGGGCCGGATGTCGATCTCCTCCATGCCGTCCAGGGTCTCCAGCGGGCACTTGGTGCCCAGGGAGGCCGCGGTCATCGGGATGGTGACCGTGCAGTGCAGGTCGTCACCGCGCCGCTGGAAGGTCGGGTGGGGCAGCTCGTGGATCTCCACGTAGAGGTCGCCGGCGGGGCCGCCGCCGGGGCCGACCTCGCCCTCGCCCGCGAGCTGGATCCGGGTGCCGTTCTCGACACCGGCGGGGATCTTCACCGTCAGGTTGCGGCGGGAACGGACCCGGCCGTCGCCCGCGCACTCGGTGCACGGGGTGGGGACCACGGTGCCGAATCCCTGGCACTGGGGGCAGGGGCGCGAGGTCATGACCTGGCCCAGGAAGGACCGGGTGACCTGCGAGACCTCGCCGCGTCCGCGGCACATGTCGCACGTCTGCGCGGAGGTGCCGGGTGCGGCGCCCTCACCGGAGCAGGTGGTGCAGACGATGGCCGTGTCGACCTGGATGGGCTTGGTCGTCCCGAAGGCAGCCTCGTCCAGTTCCAGGTCCAGGCGGATCATGGCGTCCTGGCCCCGGCGGGTCCGCGAGCGCGGTCCGCGCTGCTGGGACTGGCCGAAGAAGGCGTCCATGATGTCGGAGAAGTTGCCGAAGCCGCCGGCACCGAAGCCGCCCGCACCGCCACCGCCGCCGGAGGACAGGGGGTCACCGCCCAGGTCGTGGACCTGCTTCTTCTGCGGGTCCGAGAGGACCTCGTAGGCGGCGTTGATCTCCTTGAAGCGCTCTTGCGTCTTGGGATCGGGATTGACATCCGGGTGCAGCTCGCGGGCGAGCCGCCGGAATGCCTTCTTGATCTCGTCCTGCGATGCGTCGCGGCGCACGCCGAGTACGGCGTAGTAGTCCGTGGCCACTTACGACTCCGCCAGGATCTGTCCGACGTAACGTGCCACTGCGCGTACCGCTCCCATCGTTCCGGGGTAGTCCATGCGGGTCGGTCCGACCACGCCGAGTTTGGCGACTGCCTCGCCGCCCGAACCGTAGCCGACGGAGACGACCGACGTGGAGTTGAGCCCCTCGTAGGCGTTCTCGTGACCGATCCGTACCGCCATCCCCGACTCCCCTGCCTCGCCCAGCAGCTTGAGCAGCACGACGTGCTCCTCCAGCGCTTCGAGCACCGGCCTGATCGTCAAGGGAAAATCATGTCCGAAGCGAGTGAGGTTGGCGGTGCCGCCGATCATCAGCCGCTCCTCCGCCTCCTCCTCCAGCGTTTCGAGGAGGGTGTCGAGGACGGCCTTGACCGTCACCCGGTCCTCGGTCTCGAACGACTCCGGAAGGTCCTGCACCAACTGCGGCACGTCGGTGAACCGACGGCCGACGACCCGACTGTTCAGCCGCGCCCGCAGATCGGCCAGGGAGTTCTCCCCGAAGGGCGTCTGGCAGTCCACGAGCCGCTGCTCGACCCGCCCGGTGTCCGTGATCAGTACGAGCATCAGCCGGGCCGGGGCCAGGGAGAGCAGCTCGACGTGCCGGACGGTGGAGCGGGTCAGGGACGGGTACTGGACGACGGCGACCTGGCGGGTGAGCTGTGCGAGGAGGCGCACCGTGCGACCCACCACGTCGTCGAGGTCGACGGCGCCGTCGAGGAAGTTCTGGATGGCCCTGCGCTCGGGCGTCGACAGCGGTTTGACCCCCGCCAGTTTGTCGACGAAGAGGCGGTAGCCCTTGTCCGTGGGGATCCGGCCGGCGCTGGTGTGGGGTTGGGCGATGTAGCCCTCCTCCTCCAACACGGCCATGTCGTTGCGCACGGTCGCCGGGGAGACGCCGAGGCGGTGCCGCTCGGTGAGCGCCTTGGAACCGACCGGTTCCTCCGTCCCGACGTAGTCCTGGACGATGGCGCGCAGTACCTCGAGCCTGCGTTCACTGAGCATCGCGCACACCTCCGGATGCGGTCGTATCGGTCGGTCGTCGGTCGGTCGTCGGTCGGTCTCGGGTCCGGCTTCGGTCGATCTTCGGTCCGGCCTGGTCGGCCGTCGTTGGCACTCTGTGCGTGCGAGTGCCAGAGATCCCCCGGTCAGTGTACGGCCGGGTGGTACGCGGCGGGCAAGGGCGGCCCGTCAGGGTAGCGTCGCGCCATGGACGTACGTTGGGAAGAGGCGGGCTGGGAACGGCTCACCGGACGGGCCGGCCGGCGCCGCCTTCCGGTGTGGGACTGCACGGTGGGACTGGTGGTGGGGGACGAGTCGGTCCTCCTGATCGACCCGGGTTCCTCCGTGCGCGAGGGCGTCGAGGTGCGTGCCGAGGCGGAGCGGCTGACGGGGCGCCGCGTGACCCATATCGCATTCACACACGGACATTTCGACCACGTGATGGGCGCGCCGGCCTTCCCGGAGGCCGAGGTCTTCGGCGCGGTCGGCCTGGAGCGGCTGCTGACCCCCGCCGGGGGCCGCGAGGAGCTGCGGGCGAGCGCGGTCCGCAACGGGCTGGCCGAGGACGAGGCCGCCACGGCCGCGGAGCTCCTGCGGGCGCCCCAGCACCTGGTGTCGGGCGAGTGGACGCTGGAGCTGGGCGGGGTGCAGGTGCTGCTGGCGAACCTGGGGCCCGCGCACTCGCAGTACGACCTGACCGTCTTCGTGCCGGGCGAGCGGGAGGTGGTGTTCTGCGGGGACCTCGTCGAGGAGTCGGGCGAACCCCAGGCGGGCAGCGACGCGGTCCCGGGGCAGTGGCCCGCCGCCCTGGACCGGCTGCTGTCCCTCGGCGGTGACGACGCCGTGTACGTGCCGGGTCACGGAGCGCTGGTCACGGCCGGCTTCGTGCGTGAGCAACGCGCCACACTGGCGGCCCGGTTCGGCGTGTCGGAGGCGTGAGCGGCCCGGCTCTCCTACGCTCGGCCGGATGCGCGAGTACTCCCCCGACCTGACCCCGCAGTGGAAGCGTCCCCGGGCGGTGCCCCGGGTGCCGGCGGACCCCGGCCTGGTGGTCGAGGTGGCGGGCGGTGACTTCTGCGGCGCGGTCGTCGAGTGCGAGGCGGGCACGGTGACCCTGGAGGACCGCTTCGGCAAGCGCCGGGCCTTCCCCCTGGAGCCGGCCGGCTTCCTGCTGGAGGGCGCCACCGTGACCCTGGTCCGGGCCTCGCGGGCGCCGGCCGCGCCCGCCCGTACGGCGTCGGGCTCGGTGGCCGTCCCCGGGGCCCGGGCCCGGGTGGCCCGAGCCGGACGGATCTACGTCGAGGGCCGGCACGACGCGGAGCTCGTGGAGCGCGTCTGGGGCGACGACCTGCGCGTCGAGGGTGTGGTCGTGGAGTACCTGGAGGGCGTCGACGACCTGCCCGCCGTGGTGGCGGAGTTCGACCCGGCTCCGGACGCCCGCCTGGGCGTCCTGGTGGACCACCTGGTCCCGGGCTCGAAGGAGTCCCGGATCGCGGCGGCGGTGACCGGCACGGACGTCCTGGTCGTGGGCCACCCGTACGTGGACGTCTGGCAGGCGGTGAAGCCGTCCGCGCTGGGCATCCCGGCCTGGCCGGTGGTGCCGCGCGGGCAGGACTGGAAGACGGGCGTCTGCCGCGCCCTGGGCTGGCCCGAGAACACCGGGGCCGCCTGGCAGCACATCCTGTCGCGGGTCACCTCGTACCGGGACCTGGAACCGGCCCTGCTGGGGCGCGTCGAGGAACTGATCGACTTCGTCACGGCCCCCTGAGGGCCGCGGCGGCCGGGGCCCGGCGTCACACGCTCCCGGCTCCCGGCTCCCGGTCTAGTCGACCAGGTCCCGGACCACCGCGTCGGCCAGCAGCCGCCCGCGCAGGGTCAGCACCGCCCGGCCGGCCGCGTACGGGCCCGGCTCCAGCAGGCCGTCGGACAGGGCCCGGCCGGCCGCCGCGAGCCCGGCCGGGGCGAGCAGCGACAGCGGGACGCCGTCCACGAGGCGCAGCTCCAGCAGGATCCGCTCCACCCGGCGGTCCTCCGCCGACAGGAGTTCGCGCCCCGCGCCCGGGGAGCGACCCTCCGCGAGGGCGGCCGCGTAGGCGCCGGGGTGCTTGACGTTCCACCAGCGGACCCCGCCGACGTGCGAGTGGGCGCCCGGTCCGGCGCCCCACCAGTCGGCGCCGCGCCAGTACAGCTCGTTGTGCAGGCAGCGGCCCGCTTCCGAGGTGGCCCAGTTCGACACCTCGTACCAGTGGTAGCCCGCGTCGGCCATCACCGAGTCCGCGATCAGGTACCGGTCGGCGTGCACGTCGTCGTCGGTCATGGGGACCTCGCCGCGGCGGATGCGGCGGGCCAGCTGGGTGCCCTCCTCGACGATCAGCGCGTAGGCGCTGACGTGGTCGGGCCCGGCGCCCAGCGCGGCCTCCAGGGAGGCCCGCCAGTCGTCGTCGGACTCCCCGGGCGTGCCGTAGATCAGGTCCAGGTTGACGTGCTCGAAGCCGGCTTCCCGGGCCTCCGCCACGCACGCCTCGGGCCGCCCCGGGGTGTGGGTGCGGTCGAGGACCTTCAGGACGTGCTGCTTGGCGCTCTGCATGCCGAAGGAGATCCGGTTGAAGCCGCCGGCCCGCAGTTCGGCGAGGTAGGCGGGGTTCACCGATTCGGGATTGGCCTCGGTGGTGATCTCCGCGTCCTCGGCCAGGCCGAACTCGTAGCGGATCGCCGCGAGCATCCGTACGAGGTCGCCGGCGGGCAGCAGCGTGGGCGTGCCGCCGCCCACGAAGACGGTGCGCACGGCCCGAGGGTCGTCGCCGAGCACCTTGCGCGCGAGGCGGACCTCGTCGATCAGGGTGTCGGCGTAGTTCTCCCGGGAGGCGAGCACGCCGCCGGTACCCCGCAGCTCGGTGGCCGTGTAGGTGTTGAAGTCGCAGTACCCGCAGCGGGTGGCGCAGTACGGGACGTGCAGGTAGAACCCGAGCGGCCGGTCCCCGGCACCCGCGAGGGCGTGCGACGGCAGCGAGCCGTCTTCGGGCATGGGTTCACCGTCGGGCAGTGCGGAAGGCATGCCCCCATTGTCCCGCACCCGTCGCCCCGGGCGTCCCGCCCGGGGCGGGGCGCCGGGAACCCGCCCGCGAGGTGCCCGCGGGCGGGACCGGCCGGGCGGTGTCAGGCCTCGCGCGAGCCCTCGTACATCTCCTCGATGAGGTACTTGAACTCGCGCTCGACGACCGGGCGCTTCAGCTTGAGGCTGGGCGTGAGGTCGCCGTGCTCGACGTCCAGGTCACGGGGCAGCAGCCGGAACTTCTTGACCGTCTGCCACCGCTGGAGGCCCTCGTTCAGGGTCTGGACGTACGTCTCGATGAGGCGGCTGGTCTCCGGCGCGGCCAGGACCTGCCCGTACGTCCTGCCCTCCAGACCGTTGTCGGCGGCCCAGGTGAGGATCGAGGGCTCGTCGAGGGCGATCAGCGCGGTGCAGAAGTTCCGGTCGGCTCCGTGCACGACGATGCTGGAGACGTAGGGGCAGATGCCCTTGAACTGGCCCTCGATCTCCGCGGGGGCGACGTACTTGCCGCCGGAGGTCTTGATCAGGTCCTTCTTGCGGTCGGTGATGCGCAGGTAGCCGTCGGGCGAGAGCTCGCCGATGTCACCGGTGTGCAGCCAGCCGTCGGACTCCAGGACCTCGGCGGTCTTGTCGGGCTGCTGGTGGTAGCCCTGCATGATGCCGGGGCCGCGCAGCATGACCTCGCCGTCGTCGGCGATGCGGACCTCGGTGCCGGGGAGCGGCTTGCCGACGGTGCCGGTGCGGTAGGCCTCGCCGGGGTTGACGAAGGAGGCGGCGCTGGACTCCGTGAGGCCGTAGCCCTCAAGGATGTGGATGCCGGCGCCGGAGAAGAAGTAGCCGATCTCGGGGGCGAGGGCGGAGGCCCCGGAGACGGCGGCGCGGAGGTTGCCGCCGAAGGCCTCGCGGAGCTTCGAGTAGACGAGCGCGTCGGCGATCTTGTGCTGGGTGTTGAGGCCGAAGGGGGCGCTCGCCCGGCCGGTGCGGCGGAAGTTGTCCTGGGTGACCTTGGCGTACTCGCGGGAGACGCCGGCCGCCCACTGGAAGATCTTGTACTTGGCGCCGCCGCCCGCCCGGGCCTTGGCCGCGACACCGTTGTAGACCTTCTCGAAGATGCGCGGGACGGCCGCCATGTAGGTCGGCTGGACGATCGGCAGGTTCTCGATGATCTTGTCGATGCGTCCGTCGACTGCGGTGACGTGCCCGACCTCGATCTGACCGGAGGTGAGCACCTTGCCGAAGACGTGCGCCAGCGGCAGCCACAGGTACTGGACGTCGTCCGCGGTGATCAGACCGGTGGCGACGGTGGCCTTGGCCATGTACGACCAGTTGTCGTGCGGCAGCCGGACGCCCTTGGGGCGGCCGGTGGTGCCGGAGGTGTAGATCAGGGTGGCGAGCTGGTCGGCGGTGATGTCCGCGATCCGCCGCTTCACCGCCTCCGGGTGCTTGGCGAGGTACTCCGCGCCGCGCGCCTCCAGGTCGGCGAGCGAGAGCACCCAGCCCTCCGGGTCGCCGTCGGCGGCGATCGCGTCGGCGGTCTCCAGGACGACGACGTGGGCGAGGTGCGGCAGGTCGGCGCGGCGCTCGCGCGCCTTGGCCAGCTGTGTGCCGTCCTCGGCGATCAGCACCCGGCTCTCGGAGTCCGCGAGGATGTACGCCGACTCCTCCGCGTTGGTGCTGGGGTAGATCGTGGTGACGGCGCCGCCCGCGCACATCACTCCGAGGTCGGCGAGGATCCACTCGACCCGGGTGTTGGAGGCGAGGGCGACCCGCTGCTCCGGCTGGATGCCCAGGGCGATGAGCCCGGCGGCGATGCCGAAGACGCGTTCCGCGGCCTGTCCCCAGCTGAGCGACTTCCAGTCGTCGGGTCCGCCCTCGGGGCCGGCGGCCGGCACGGGGAAGCGGTAGGCCTCCCTGTTCGGCGTTGCGGCGACGCGGTCAAGGAAGAGGGCCGCCACGGAGGGCGGACGGTTCTCGATCATGGTCTGTGTGTCGCTCACGACATCCTCCGGACCGGGTCCACGCGGCAGGGCGTGGGCGTGGGGCGCTTGGGACTGGCGGGGTGCAGCCGCCACCCGTGCGGATGGCGGTTCGACTGGCGCAATTGAACTGGCGAGTAACCATGGAGCAGTGATCAGACTAGAGGCCGCGTGCCCGGCACGTAAGAGCCCGCGAGCGGCCGCTTCATAACGAAACGGGCCCCCATGCGTGTGCATGTGGGCCCGTTTCGCACGACTTGGGCGATGCCGCTTCTTGACCCGCCCTTGGTGTTCCCTTGGCCGCCCCGCGCGGCGGCCGCGGGTACGGCTACTTCTTCTTGCCGCCGGACTCGTCGCTGGAGAGGACGGCGATGAAGGCCTCCTGCGGGACCTCCACGGAGCCGACCATCTTCATCCGCTTCTTGCCCTCCTTCTGCTTCTCCAGCAGCTTCCGCTTACGGGAGATGTCACCGCCGTAGCACTTGGCGAGGACGTCCTTGCGGATGGCGCGGATCGTCTCGCGGGCGATGACGCGGGAGCCGACGGCCGCCTGGATCGGGATCTCGAAGGCCTGACGCGGGATGAGTTCGCGCAGCTTGGCGACCAGGCGCACGCCGTAGGCGTAGGCGGCGTCCTTGTGGCAGACGGCGGAGAAGGCGTCGACCTTGTCGCCGTGCAGCAGGATGTCGACCTTGACCAGGCTGCCGGACTGCTCGCCGGTGGGCTCGTAGTCCAGGGAGGCGTAGCCGCGCGTCTTGGACTTCAGCTGGTCGAAGAAGTCGAAGACGATCTCCGCGAGCGGGAGCGTGTAGCGGATCTCGACGCGGTCCTCGGAAAGGTAGTCCATCCCGAGGAGGGTGCCGCGGCGCTGCTGGCAGAGCTCCATGATCGCGCCGATGAACTCGGAGGGCGCGAGCAGGGTGGCCCGGACGACCGGCTCGAACACGTCCGAGATCTTGCCCTCGGGGAACTCGCTCGGGTTGGTGACGGAGACTTCCTTGCCGTCCTCCATGACGACGCGGTAGACCACGTTCGGCGCGGTGGCGATCAGGTCGAGCCCGAACTCGCGCTCCAGGCGCTCGCGCACCACGTCCAGGTGCAGCAGGCCGAGGAAGCCGACGCGGAAGCCGAAGCCGAGGGCCGCGGAGGTCTCCGGCTCGTAGACGAGCGCGGCGTCGTTGAGCTGGAGCTTGTCCAGGGCCTCGCGCAGGTCCGGGTAGTCCGAACCGTCGAGCGGGTACAGGCCCGAGAAGACCATCGGACGCGGGTCCTTGTAGCCGCCGAGGGCCTCGGTCGCGCCGTTGTGCAGGCTGGTGATGGTGTCACCGACCTTGGACTGACGGACGTCCTTCACGCCGGTGATGATGTAACCCACCTCGCCGACGCCGATGCCGTCGGCCGGGGTCATCTCCGGGGAGGAGACACCGATCTCCAGCAGCTCGTGCGTGGCGCCGGTGGACATCATCCGGATGCGCTCGCGCTTGTTGAGCTGACCGTCGACGACACGGACGTACGTCACGACACCGCGGTACGAGTCGTAGACCGAGTCGAAGATCATGGCGCGGGCCGGGGCGTCCTTGGGACCGACCGGGGCCGGCACCGTGGCGACGATCTTGTCCAGCAGCGCGTCCACGCCGAGACCGGTCTTCGCCGAGACGCGCAGCACGTCCTCCGGCTGGCAACCGACCAGGTTCGCGAGCTCCTCCGCGAACTTCTCCGGCTGGGCGGCCGGCAGGTCGATCTTGTTCAGGACCGGGACGATCGCGAGGTCCTTCTCCATCGCCAGGTACAGGTTGGCGAGGGTCTGGGCCTCGATGCCCTGTGCGGCGTCCACGAGCAGGACCGTGCCCTCGCAGGCCGCCAGCGAGCGCGAGACCTCGTAGGTGAAGTCGACGTGACCGGGCGTGTCGATCATGTTCAGGATGTGCGTGGTGCCCTTGCCCTCGCCCTCCGTGGGGGACCAGGGCAGACGGACCGCCTGCGACTTGATCGTGATGCCGCGCTCACGCTCGATGTCCATGCGGTCGAGGTACTGGGCGCGCATCTGCCGCTGGTCGACGACACCGGTGAGCTGGAGCATCCGGTCGGCGAGCGTCGACTTGCCGTGGTCGATGTGCGCGATGATGCAGAAGTTGCGGATCAGCGCCGGGTCGGTACGGCTCGGCTCGGGCACGTGGCTGGGGATCGCGGGCACGCAGTGTCCTGATTCTCGGTCGCAGTCGGAAGCGTTGTCTGAAGCGAAGTCTGCTCTCGTCGCCTCGTCGGCGCGATGTGGGATCTGTACGCAGGCTCCCATGGTCCCATGGACGGGGCAGTGCGCTCGGTTTGGGCCGGTCGGAACGTGCCTGGTAGCCTGGGCCGCTGTGTCTCGTATGCCCTCTCAGCTGCGGGACGCAATCCGAAGAACAAAACTCTGAACCTGAAAAGGCTCTTTCGTGGCGAACATCAAGTCCCAGATCAAGCGGAACAAGACGAACGAGAAGGCGCGCCTGCGCAACAAGGCCGTCAAGTCCTCGCTCAAGACCGCGATCCGCAAGGCCCGCGAGGCCGTCGTCGCCGGTGACGTCGAGAAGGCCACCGTGGCTTCTCGCGCCGCCTCGCGTGCGCTCGACAAGGCTGTCTCGAAGGGTGTCATCCACAAGAACGCCGCCGCCAACAAGAAGTCGGCGCTGGCCACCAAGGTTGCCTCCCTCCAGGGCTGAGCTCTCGATGTGAATCGCCGGTAGGGACTCAGCGGGCCCTCTCTCCCGCTCCGTACCGGCACACCGCGCCGCACGCGGCCTGCGTTCGCCACGCGGGTGCGGCGCACCAAACGCAGTGACCGAAGGCCCCGGGCCTCCGCCCTTCCCCAGGACGGAGCCCGGGGCCTTCGCGTTACCCGGACTCCCCCTTCCGCCACGGTCCGAGCCGTGTGCCGGGCGGGCAGCGGCGTGCGGGGACAGGAGCCGGGCCGTCCGGAGCCGGCGGCGTCAGGCTCCAACGGTGGGGCCGGACGAGGAACGGTCACCGCCCCGGGGCCTCGCGGGGCCCGAAGAACCCGGCCCGCCGGGCCCGAGCCGCCCGGCACCCGCGCGCAGCGGCGTTACCGCCGCGCCGGAGTGAGCCCACACGACAGGGTCTAGCGGCGGGGCGGGCGGGCGGCGTGGGCCACGGCCACGACCGCCTTCTCCAGGGCGTACTCGGGGTCGTCGCCCCCGCCCTTCACGCC
Organism: Streptomyces sp. Isolate_45; assembly: GCF_024721315.2. GTDB lineage: Bacteria > Actinomycetota > Actinomycetes > Streptomycetales > Streptomycetaceae > Streptomyces. Next base: position 36,768 of record NZ_JANFAK020000045.1, on the reverse strand, counting down.
TGCGTCGGCGGCGGCCACCGCGCGCAGCGCGTCGGCGACGCCGTCCGCGGACCAGCCCCGCATCTGCTGCCGGACCCGGTCGATCTTCCAGGGCGGCATGCCGAGGTCACGGGCGAGGTCACCGGGGCGGGCCCCGCGCGGCGCGGAGGCCAGCTTGCCGATCGCCCGGACCGCCTGGGCCAGCGCACTGGTGATCAGGACCGGCGCGACCCCCGTGGAAAGGGACCAGCGCAGCGCTTCGAGCGCTTCCGCCGCCCGCCCCTCGACCGCCCGGTCGGCGACGGTGAAGCTGGAGGCTTCGGCCCGGCCGGTGTAGTAGCGGCCGACGACGGCCTCGTCGATGGTGCCCTCGACGTCCGCGCACAGCTGCGCCGCCGCACTCGCCAGTTCCCGCAGGTCGCTGCCGATGGCGTCGACCAACGTCTGACAGGCCTCGGGGGTCGCGGAGCGTCCCAGCGTCCGGAACTCGCCCCGCACGAACGACAGCCGGTCCGCCGCCTTGGTCATCTTCGGGCAGGCGACCTCTCGGGCGCCCGCCTTCCGTGCCGCGTCGAGCAGGCCCTTGCCCTTGACGCCTCCCGCGTGGAGGAGGACGAGGGCGATCTCCTCGTACGGCGCTCCGAGGTAGGCCTTGACCTCCTTGACCGTGTCCGCCCCCAGGTCCTGCGCGTTGCGCACGATCAGGACCTTGCGCTCGGAGAACAGCGAGGGGCTGGTCAACTCGGCCAAGGTGCCGGGCTGGAGCTGGTCGGAGGTGAGGTCCCGCACGTCCGTGTCGGCGTCGGCCGCGCGGGCCGCCGTCACCACGTCCCGTACGACACGGTCGAGCAGCAGGTCCTCCTGCCCCACCGCGAGGGTGAGCGGGGCGAGCAGGTCGTCGGTTGAGTTCTTCCTGGTGGCCATCGGCTCCAGCATCCCACGCCGCACCGACAGTCCCCCGCGTCCGGTACCCGAGAATGGTCGGGTGAACGTGCGACATGTACTGGTCCTCCCGGACCGCGACGCCGCCGAAGAGGTGGCCCAGGAAGCCGTCGACCGCTTCGGCCTGCCCGAAGAACCCCAGCTGGTGCGCGATGCCCTCGCCGGTGAGGACGACGCCGAGGACGCCCAGTGGCTGGTGGTCGTGGAGGACCCCCGGGAACGGCTCGACGCCGGTTCCCTGGACGACCTCGCCGCCGAGTACGAGGGCTGGCTCGAAGCCCCCTGACGCCCGCCGGGGCCCGGCCGGGCCCCGGGGACGGCGTGTCAGGCCTTGTGGACGATCTGCACGTCCAGCGCCACTTCCACGCTCGCGCCGATCGCCGCGACGCCGGCCGCCAGCATCGACTGCCAGTTCAGGGTGAAGTCCTCGCGGTTCAGCTGGGCCGTGGCCCGGCAGGCGGCCCGCGGTTCGCCCTCCAGGCCCGTGCCGTGGCCCAGGTAGTGGGTGTCCAGGGTGACGGAACGGCTCACGCCGTGGAGGGTGAGTGCGCCGGCGACCGCCCAGCGGCTGCCGGAGCGGTGGATGAACCGCTCGCTGTAGAACTCCACCGTCGGGTGCCGGGCGGCGTCGAGGAAGTCCGCGGACCGCAGGTGGTCGTCCCGCAGGCGCAAGCCGGTGTCGATGCTCGCCGCGTCGATGATGACGTGCATGGAGGACTCCTCCATGCGGTCCGCGATCCGGACCGCGCCCGCGAAGGTGTTGAAGCGGCCGTGGATCCGGGCGAAGCCGATGTGCCGGGCGGCGAAGCCGATCGAGGAGTGCGACGGGTCGAGCTCCCAGTGCCCGGGCTGCGGCAGCCGCGGCGGTTCCACCGCGTCCAGGATGATCTCCGCGGTGCCGAGCTGCGCCGGGTCGCCGACGAGCGTCGCCCCGTGGAACGGCGCGTACCCCTCGGCGGTCACCGAGAGCCGGTACTCGCCCTCCGGCATGGCCGCGGTGAATCCTCCGTACGGATCGGTTTCCCCGCTGACGACCCGTCGGCCGATCGGATCGGTGACCTCGAACTTGGCTTGCCGGATGGGCTGGTGGACCGTGTCGAGGACCCGACAGCTCAACAGCCGCGCCGTCGGCGGCAGCGTGAGCGTCGCGGTTCTCTGCGAGTCGACGCTTCCGGCCGACTCCATCCCCCGTCGGCGACCGAACATGGTTGACGCACCCCCGTGCTGTGTGGACTTGGACCGGTCTGGCGAAGACGCATTCGATCATGCTGCCGGGTTGTGGGCAAACAGAATGGTCGCGCCCGGTATGCCCGGCCCCGCTCCGACGCCGGCCGGCCGGAAACGCCCTCATCCTGGGACCGCTGCCGGAGATGGCGACCGAACCGTCGGTATCGGTGCGCAGGACGGTCGCTCCCCGGGCCCTCAAGCGGGCCAGCGTGCCCGGCGCGGGGTGGCCGTAGCGGTTGTCCGCACCGACAGGAACGATCGCGAGCCGCGGTCGCACCCGGTCGTGGAGGGCGGGGTCCTGGCGTGCCGAACCGTGGTGGGCGACCTTCAGCACGTCCACCGGTCCCAGCTCCGGATGCTCCCTCAAGAGAGCTTCCTGGGAAGGCGGTTCGAGGTCTCCCAGCAGCAGGAACGTCAGTCCGGAGGTGCGCACCAGGAGGGCGACGCTCGCGTCGTTGGCCCCCTCGGGCGGAGGGCCGGCCGCCGAAGGCCACAGCACCTGCCACTCCAGTCTTCCGGCCCTCCGACGCTCCCCCGCCAGGGCCTGCACGACGGGCACCCCGGCGGCCGCCGCGGTCCGCCCGACGAACGCCGCCTGCCCGGGAGGCTCCCGCACGGTGGTGGTTTGAATCACACCCACGGACCGGCCCCGCAGCACCCCTCGGAGCCCTCCCACGTGGTCGGCGTGGAAGTGCGTCAGGAGCAGGAGTGGGACGCGATTCACACCGAGGGTCCGCAGGCAGGCGTCCACCGGCCCCGGCTCGGGCCCCGTGTCCACCACGACGGCCGAGCCCGGGGCGACGGCCAGCACGGCGGCGTCGCCCTGGCCCACGGCGCACTGCGCGTAGCTCCAGTCGGGCGGCGGCCAGCCCGTGAGCGAACGGATCAGCTGCGGCGGCCGCAGTACCGCGATCAGCAGCACCACGGCGACGGCGGCGCACACACCCCGCCGCCGGCCGAACCTGACGCCGAGTCCCACGAGGGCCACCGTGGCGGCCACCAGCAGCAGGGCTCCGCCGAGCCCGCCCGGCCAGGGCAGCTCCGCCCCGGGCAGCCGCGCCCCGGTCCGCGCGACCGCGGCGATCCACCCGGCGGGCACGGCCGCGCACCGGGCGAGCAGCTCCGCCAGCGGCATGCACCACGGAGCCGTGGCGAGGACCGCGAAGCCCAGCACCGTGGCCGGCCCCGCCGCGAGTTCCGCCAGCAGGTTGCACGGCACGGCGACGAGGCTCACCCGGGCGGAGAGCACGACCACGACGGGGGCGCACACGGCCTGCGCCGCGGCGGCGGCCCCCAACGCGTCGGCGAACCGGGGCCGCGTCCCCCGCCGCCGCAGGGCTTCGCTCCAGCGGGGCCCGAGGGTGAGCAGCGACCCGGTGGCCAGGACCGAGAGCAGGAATCCCGGGCTGCGGGCGAGCCACGGGTCGTACAGCACCAGCAGCAGGACGGCCGCGGCCAGTGCGGGGATGAGCGACCTGCGCCGCCCGGTGGCGAGGGCCAGCAGGGTGACCCCGCCGCAGGCTGCGGCGCGCAGCACGCTCGGCTCGGGGCGACAGACCACGACGAAGGCGAGGGTCAGCGCCGCCCCGCCCACCGCGGTGGCCCTGAGCGACAGCCCCAGGCGGGGCGCCAGCCCACGCCGCTCGACGTGCTGCGCGCGGGCCGGGGGCCCGATCAGCAGGTACAGCACGACGGTCAGGTTCGCCCCGGAGACGGCGAGGAGGTGGAGCAGGTCGGTGGCCCTGAACGCGTCGTGGAGGTCGGGCGGGACCCGGGAGGTGTCGCCGACCACCAGGCCCGGCAGCAGGGCCCTGGCATCCGGCGCGAGGTCCTCGGTGGCGTCCCGCAGGCCGGCCCGCAGGGTTGCGGCGATGCGCTGCGCGGTGTCCGGGCCGGCCGTCACCCGGGGCGGCGTGTCGCCCGACGGGCGGACCAGCGCCACGGCCCGTTCCCCGCTCCGCGCCGGGGCGAGGCGGGCCACCACCGCGACCCGGGTGGAGGGCTGCAGTCGTGCCCATCCGGGGTGCGCGGCGAGCACCCGCACCGGGGTCCGGATCCGGCTCTGCTTTCCGTCGGGGCCCGTCACCCGGGTGGCCACGGCGTCCAGCACCACCACGGGCGGCCCGGCTCCCGTGCGGGCCGCCCGGGGGTCCGAGCCGACGGTGAGCTCCGTGAGGACCCGGGCGTGGTCCCCGGCGAGCCGGGGCAGGGGGCCCGCCCGCGCCTCGGCCCGCTCCAGCCCGGCCACCCCCGCCCCGGCGGCCGCACAGAGCAGGGTGGCGGCCGCGGTCACGCCGACCCGCCGCAGGAGCTGCGTCCCGCGGGCCCCGGCCGACAGCAGCACCCCCGCCGCGACCACCGCGAGCCCCACTCCGACGGCAGTCCGGAACCCCGGGACCACGAGGGCCACCGCAGCCGCCACCCAGGCGCCCAGAGCCGGCACGACGAGCCGCAGGTCCACCGGCCCGACCCCCTCGCCACGCCCACCGGACCCGCGACGGTCCGCCGCACCTCCACCGGCTCCCACGGTCCGACTCACGGCCCCGACCGCCCCCGACCCCCGGGGCCCCGCCCCCTCCGCACCGTTCCCGCCGACCCGGCGGCGCGCCGCCCCCACGATCGACCCCGCGTATCCGAACCCCTCAGGTCCGCAGCCCACGGGTCCACGCGCGCCCGGACCGGAGCGTGCAGCCGCACCACCAAGCGGCCGCAGCACCACCGATCGCCGGACGCGCCCTACGGGCCCGGCGCCCACAGTCCCAACGCCCTCGGTCCCACCCCCCTCCGGCCCACACCGGCCGGGCACACACCCACCGGCACAGCACCCACCCGGGCCACACCCACCGGCGTCGCACCCACCCGGGCCACACCCCTCGGGACCACACCCACCGGTGCCACACCCCGCGAGACCACACCCATCAGGGCGACGCCCGCCGACCCCACACCCACCCGAGCCAATCCCGCCGACGCCGCGCCCACCCGAGCCAATCCCGCCGACGCCACGCCCGTCCGGGGGACTCACGGCCGCACCAAGGGGCGCAGGTCGGCGAAGCGACGCTCCCCGATGCCGTTGACCTGCCGTAGTTCCTCCACGGCCCGGAATCCGCCCCGGGCGGTCCGGAAGTCGACGATGTGCCGGGCCAGTACCGGCCCCACCCCGGGCAGCCCGTCCAGCTGCTCAACGGTCGCACTGGCAAGGCTCAGCGGCACGGCACTCGCACCCGCACCCGCGCCCGCACCCGGAGCGCCCCCGACCGGTGGCGGCTGCGGTGCTGTCCCCACCAGTACCTGTTCGCCGTCCACGAGGATCCGGGCCCGGTTGAGCCCGGTGGTGTCGGCGCCCGGGCGCACTCCCCCGGCGGCCGCCAGCGCATCCTCCACCCGTGAGCCGGCGGGCAGCCTCCGCACGCCGGGGTCCCGGACCTTGCCGCCCACATCCACCACGATGCGCCCGCCCGGCCCGGCCGCGGCGACGGGCACCGGAGCCGGGCCGGGAGCCGGTGCGGGGGCCGGAGTGATCACCGCGGGCGCTGTCACCGGCTGCGGCCGGCCCGACCAGTACTGCTGGGCGGCGAATCCGACCGCCGCGACCAGCACGACGGCAACGGCTGCCACCGTGCGCCGCTCCACCCCGCAACGGGCCTGCACCCACACGGGCAGCCGCTCCCGCACGGCGAGCCACCGCCCGGCCGGTCCGATCGACCCACCGGCGCCCTCCCCCAGCCCGCCCGGCCCGCCCGGCCCGCCCGGCTCACCCGAGCCACCCGACACCCCGGATTCGGCACGGACACCCCCCACACCAGGCCCACCGACCTCATCCCGCACGCCGAACTCATCCGCGCTTCCCCGCACGTCGGGCGGCGGTGGGTCGGGCGCCGGCCCACCCCCTGGTTCCGGCCCACCCCCTGGTTCCCACCCGCCCGTGGCCGCGCCGCCGGACAACAGCGCCTCGGCTCGGCGCCGCAGGCGGTCGGGGTCGGGATGGGCACGACGGCGGTCGCGCAGACGGCCGTCGGGACGTCGGGGCCGGCCGGTACCACTGGTGGTGACGGAGGCTACGGGGTGGCGCGAGGAGCGCGTTCGCAGAGTCATGCCACGACGCTAGGCCCGCATCCCGATCCCCGCTCGGAGCCTTCAATTCCAGTGGATATCAGGCATGTTGTGGATAACCCGGCCACCCGTTCCGGTGACAGCTCCCAGAACCCGACGCCCCGCCCCGCTCGCCCCGGCCCCCACTCCCACCCCGCGCCCGCACCCGCACCCGCACCCACACCCACACCCACACCCACACCCACACCGACACACCCGCCTCAGCGCGGCGAAACGACCGCCGCCAGCAGCCCCGGGCCCGTGTGTGCGCCGATGACCGCGCCGACTTCGCTGACGTGCAGCTCGACCAGCCCCGGGATCCGTTCCCGAAGCCGCTGGGCGAGCTTCTCCGCGCGCTCGGGGGCCGCCAGGTGGTGCACGGCCACATCGACGCTGCGCGAACCCGCCCGCTCGACGGCCAGTTCCTCCAGCCGCGCGATGGCCTTGGAGGCCGTACGGACCTTCTCCAGCATCTCGATGCGCCCGCCGTCCAGCGTCAGCAGCGGCTTGACCGCCAGTGCCGAGCCGAGGAGGGCCTGCGCGGCCCCGATCCGGCCGCCGCGGCGGAGGTAGTCGAGGGTGTCCACGTAGAAGTACGCCGACATCTCCGCGGCGCGCTTCTCCGCGGCGGCCACGGCCTCGTCGGCGGAGCCGCCGGCTTCGGCCGCTTCGGCGGCGGCGAGGGCGCAGAAGCCGAGGGCCATCGCGACCATGCCGGTGTCGACGACGCGCACCGGTACGGGCGCGGTCCTCGCCGCCACCACGGCGGCGTCGTAGGTGCCGGAGAACTCGGCGGAGAGGTGCAGGCTGACGATGCCGGTCGCACCGGCGTCCGCGGCAGCCCGGTAGGCGCGTACGAACTCCTCCGGGCCCGGCCTGGAGGTCGTGACCGAGCGGCGCTTCTGCAGGGCGATGGCGAGGCTGCGCGCGGAGATCTCGGTGCCCTCTTCCAGGGCCTCGCCCCCCAGGACCACGGTCAGGGGGACGGAGCTGATCCCGTGCCGCGCCATCGCCGGTGGGGGCAGATAGGCCGTGGAATCGGTGATGATCGCGACATGGCGGGACATGAGCCGGAGGTTACCGCCACCGGGGGCGATCCGGCAGCCCGGCCCCTCGGCTCACGAAGAACCCCAGCTCCGAGCCCCACGAAAACGGCAGGCCGAGCCCCACCGCCACGACGGTCCGAGCCCCACGAAATACGAGGTCCGGGCCCCACCACAACGACGGTCCGAGCCCTGACCCCACGAGATGCCGGGCCCGAGCCCACCCAACGACGGTCCGGGCCCACGAAATCGCGACCCGTCGGCCGCCGCCCCGGACGCACCCCGCCGTCCCCCGACGCCCGCAACCCGACCCCGAACCCGACGCCGAACCCCACCCCTCAGGTGGTCGCCTCGGGCCTCGGGGTCTTCTGCCACGGGTACCGCACCTCGGGCGCCGGCGGATTCAGCGCGGCAGGCTGCGGCCGGGCCTCCCGAGCCGTCCGCCCGGAGGGCTCCTGCGAACCCGGCGCCCCCTGCGCGGCACCGGACCCCGAACCGGATCCGGAGCCCGCCTGCTGTGCGTCCCACGCGGCCGCGGCGGCCGCCAGTTCGTCGACGGATTCCGGGGACCAGTCGCGGAGCGCGTCCGACTCGACCCCGATCTGGGCCGACAGCAGGTCCAGGTCGTCCTCCGCGAACCGGCGGGCACGATCCCGTGCGGCCCAGCGCAGCGAGTCCGCGGCCTGCGTGATCTTGGCTGTGCGTTCCCGGAGGTCCGGGAGGCTCTCCTCGATGCGCTTGCGGTCCGGGTCGTGCTCCAGCCTCTTCAATTCGTCGTCCAGCTCGTACCCGTAGGCGCTGAGCCGCTCGAAGAGGCCGATCGACTCCTTCAGCGAGCTGTCCGCCTGCACGCCCTGGTACAGCGCCTGCTGCGTGGCCCGCATGGAGTTGCGCAGGTCCAGTCGCAGCTGCGCCAGCGCCCCCGTGACCCCGACCTGGCCGAAGCTCTTCGCCTTCAGGGTCGTGTCCTCGACCGTCCTGCGGGCCTGCGTGATCGTACGGTCCACGCCTCGCTTCGCCGCGCCCACCACCTTCACGGTGGCCCAGGCACCCAGCCCCAAGAAGGCGAACAGCACCAACAGGGCAAACATGATCAAAGCGCCCGCCTCCATGAGGTTCCCTTCCTCCGCCGGTTCCTTCCCCTCCACCGTAAACGCCAAGGGCAGGTCGGGGGTTCCCGTGGAACCCCCAACCTGCCCTTACGGGATGTCCCCCACGTCGGGGGACCACCCTCAGATGACGATGTTCACCAGCTTCGGCGCCCGCACGATCACCTTGCGGATCTCCGCGCCGTCCAGCGCCGCGACCACGCCCGCGTCGGTGACGGCCAGCTGCTCCAGGTCCGCCCCGGAGATCGTGGGCGGCACCTCCAGCCGCGCCTTGACCTTGCCCTTGACCTGGACGACGCACGTGACGGTGTCGTCCACGACGTACGCCGGGTCCGCGACCGGGAAGTCCTGGTGGACCACCGAGTCGCTGTGGCCCAGGCGGTGCCACAGCTCCTCCGCGATGTGCGGGGCCAGCGGCGCGACCAGCAGCACCAGCCGCTCGGCGACGGAGCGCTCCAGCGGCCGGCCGGCCTTCGTCAGGAAGTTGTTCAGTTCGGTGATCTTGGCGATGGCGGTGTTGAACCGCAGCGCCGCCATGTCCGCGCCGGCCCCGTCGATCGCCTTGTGCAGCGCCCGCAGGGTGTCCTCGCCCGGCTCCGCGTCGACGACGGTGACCTCGCCGCTCTCCTCGTCCACCACGTTGCGCCACAGGCGCTGCAGCAGTCGGTACGAGCCGACGACGGCGCGGGTGTCCCACGGACGCGAGACGTCCAGCGGGCCCATGGCCATCTCGTACAGGCGCAGGGTGTCCGCGCCGTACTCCTCGCACATCTCGTCGGGCGTGACGGCGTTCTTCAGGGACTTGCCCATCTTGCCGTGCTCGCGCTTGACGGGCTCGCCCTGGTGGAACCAGCCGCCGTCGCGCTCCTCGACCTCGGCCGCCGGGACGTACACACCGCGCGAGTCGGTGTACGCGTACGCCTGGATCATGCCCTGGTTGAACAGCTTGTGGAACGGCTCCACGGAGGAGACGTGGCCCAGGTCGAACAGGACCTTCGACCAGAACCGGGCGTACAGCAGGTGCAGCACGGCGTGCTCGGCGCCACCGACGTACAGGTCGACTCCGCCGTGCGGGGCGCCGTCCCGCGGGCCCATCCAGTACTGCTCGATCTGCGGGTCGACCAGCGCGTCCGCGTTGTGCGGGTCCAGGTAGCGCAGCTCGTACCAGCAGGAGCCGGCCCAGTTCGGCATGGTGTTGGTCTCGCGGCGGTAGCGCTTGACGCCCGCCCCGTCGCCCAGGTCCAGCTCGACGTCGACCCACGCCTCGTTGCGCGACAGCGGCGTCTCGGGCTTGGAGGCGGCGTCGTCCGGCTCGAAGGTGCGCGGCGAGTAGTCCTCGACCTCGGGCAGTTCCAGCGGCAGCATCGACGCGGGCAGCGGGTGGGCGATGCCGTCCTCGTCGTAGACGATCGGGAAGGGCTCGCCCCAGTAGCGCTGCCGGCTGAACAGCCAGTCGCGCAGACGGAAGTTGACGGTGCCCTCGCCGATGCCGCGGTCGGACAGCCAGTCGGTGATGGCGGCCTTGGCCTCGACGACACCCAGGCCGTCCAGGGAGATGCCCTCGCCGGCGGAGTTGACCAGCGTGGCGTCGTACGAGACGAACGCGGCGTCCCACTCGGCCGGGTCGGTGCCCCGGCCGTCCGTCGGCTGCACGACGCAGCGGATCGGCAGCTCGAAGGCGCGCGCGAACTCGAAGTCGCGGCTGTCGTGGGCGGGGACGGCCATGATCGCGCCGGTGCCGTAGCCCATCAGCACGTAGTCGGCGATGAAGACCGGGACCTGCTCGCCGCTGACCGGGTTGGTCGCGTACGCGCCGGTGAAGACGCCGGTCTTGTCCTTGGCCTCGGCCTGCCGCTCGACGTCCGACTTCGACGCGGCCTGCTTGCGGTACGCGTCGACGGCGTCGGTGGGGGTGGCGTGGCCGCCGGTCCACACCGGGTGGGTGCCCTCGGGCCAGGCGGCCGGCACGACGGCGGTGACCAGTTCGTGCTCGGGCGCCAGGACCATGTAGGTCGCGCCGAACAGGGTGTCCGGGCGGGTGGTGAAGACGGTGATCGCACCGGCGTCGCCGACGGCGAAGTCGACGCGCGCGCCCTCGCTGCGGCCGATCCAGTTCCGCTGCTGCAGCTTGATGGCCTCGGGCCAGTCCAGCGCGTCCAGGTCGTCCAGCAGGCGGTCCGCGTAGGCGGTGATCCGCATGTTCCACTGGCTCAGCTTGGCCTTGAAGACGGGGAAGTTGCCGCGCTCGGAGCGACCGTCCGCGGTGACCTCCTCGTTGGCCAGTACGGTGCCGAGCCCGGGGCACCAGTTGACCGGCGCGTCGGAGGCGTAGGCCAGCCGGAAGCCGTTCAGTACGTCGGCCCGCTCGCCCGCGGTCAGCTCGGCCCAGGCGCGGCCGCCGGGGACCTCACGGCTGCCGTCCTCGAAGGCGGCGACCAGCTCGGTGATCGGGCGGGCCTGCCGCGCGTCGGTGTCGTAGAAGGAGTTGTAGATCTGCAGGAAGATCCACTGCGTCCACTTGTAGTACTCGGGGTCGATCGTCGCGAACGAGCGGCGCTTGTCGTGGCCCAGGCCCAGGCGGCGCAGCTGGACCTTCATGTTCTCGATGTTCGCCTCGGTCGACACGCGCGGGTGCGTGCCGGTCTGCACGGCGTACTGCTCGGCCGGCAGGCCGAAGGCGTCGAAGCCCAGGGTGTGCAGGACGTTGTGGCCGGTCATCCGCTGGTGGCGGGCGAAGACGTCGGTGGCGATGTACCCGAGCGGGTGGCCGACGTGCAGGCCCGCGCCGGAGGGGTACGGGAACATGTCCATGATGAACTTCTTGGGCCGCGCGACCACGGCGGGGTCTCCGGCCAGGTCACCGGTCGGGTTCGGGGCCTCGTACGTGCCCTCCGCGTCCCATACGTCCTGCCAGCGTGCCTCGATGTCGGCGGCCATGGCAGCCGTGTAACGGTGCCCCTCGGCCGCCTCGGGGGCCGGGGTGTTCGTCTCGCTCATGATTTCTGAAGCTCCATCGATCGTCTCTGCCGTCTCTGCCTGCCCAAACGAAAAAACCCCTCGCACAGGAGGGGACGCCGCGCCGATGCCGACCTCATCCGTGGTGCTCGACGGGTCGGTGCTGATCAGCGCGGCTCGGTAAGCAGAAGGCGTACGGCACGCATGGCGTCAGGGTACCGCAGCGGCCCCCGCGGCCGCTCTGCCGTTCCGAGCGGCGGGCACTGCCGGAAGCGGACACAACGAGAAGCGGGCCACCCGATCCGGGTGGCCCGCTTCTTCACTGTGGAGCTATGGAGAATTGAACTCCAGACCTCCTGCATGCCATGCAGGCGCTCTACCAACTGAGCTATAGCCCCTTGCCCTGCTTGCCGCTTCGGTTTCCCTTGCCGGTTCCCCTTGGCGACGTCCCAAACATTACACGGTCATGGCCCTGGTCCAAAAATCGGTTTCCGCCGACCACGGGCCATGTCCGTTTTGGGGTGTATCGCCGTCTTCTCGCTACCCTCTCGTCGGGCTCGTCAGGCTCTGGCGAACTGGTAGAACCGCTTCAACGTGCAGTGCTCGTCGAGCAGCCGGCCGTAGATCGGCTCCCCTTCGAGCTCCCGGTACGTCTCGATCGGGTCGCCTTTTATGATCAGCGCCCGCGCGCATTCCTCGCACCAGTACTGGTAGTCGGGGTTGACCGGCTCCATGTCCCGCACGATCGGCGTGCCGTTGTCGCACCAGTCGCACCGCCGCCGGTGTGCACCCATCCGTCAGCGACTCCCTCCCGCGTCGGGCCGTCGTGACCCCCTCCGGCCGTCCGATTCTGCCATGCCGGTGCCGGCGGGGGCAGCCGTCGCAAAAGGAACAAACGCAAGGATCCCGCCCCCTGTTGGGGACGGGATCCTGATTGTGGAGCTATGGAGAATTGAACTCCAGACCTCCTGCATGCCATGCAGGCGCTCTACCAACTGAGCTATAGCCCCGCTCTCCGCCGCGTTCCCCCCGTTTCCGGTGTTCTTCGCTGCGAACAAGAAGAACTCTAGCCTGTGACCAGCCGGAAAGTGAAATCCGGGTGGGAGGCCCGTTCCGACGCGTCAGGCCGGGCTCCGCGCGGGCTCAGTCGTCGTCGCCGAGCACCGGTTCCGGCAGCGTGCCGGCGTTGTGCTCCATCAGTCGCCAGCCCCGCGCGCCTTCGCCGAGGACGGACCAACAGCAGTTGGAGAGCCCGCCGAGACCCTCCCAGTAGTACGCCTCCAGGCCGAGCAGGCGGCCGATCGTCGTACGGATGGTGCCGCCGTGGCTGACGACCACGAGGGTGCCGCCCTCGGGCAGCGCGTCGGCGTGGCGCAGCACCACCGGCGCGGCGCGGTCGGCGACCTCGGTCTCCAGTTCACCGCCGCCGCGGCGGACCGGCTCGCCGCGCTTCCAGGCGGCGTACTGCTCGCCGTACTTCGCGAGGATCTCGTCGTGGGTGAGGCCCTGCCACTCGCCGGCGTAGGTCTCGCGCAGCGCCTCGTCGTGCTGGACGGGCAGGCCCGTGACGGCGGCCAGCTCGGAGGCCGTGTCCGCGGCCCGCCGGAGGTCGGAGGCCACGATGGCGTCCGGCCGCAGCGAGGCGAGCAGCCGAGCGGCGCGGCGCGCCTGCGCCACACCCGTCTCGGTCAGCTCTATGTCCGTGGAGCCCTGGAAACGTCGTTCCAGGTTCCACGAGGTCTGGCCGTGCCGCCAGAGGACGATCTTCCTGCTGGTCGTGCCCGTTTTGCTGGTGCTCAGAACAGATCACCGTCCAGTTCGTCGTCGCCCGCCGCCTCGCGCAGCTTGGCGTGCTCCTCGGCCTTGCCGATGGTGAGCTTGGCGTCCTCGGGGAGCTCGATCTCGGGGCAGTCCTTCCACAGGCGCTCCAGCGCGTAGAAGACGCGCTCCTCGCTGTGCTGGACGTGGACGACGATGTCGACGTAGTCGAGCAGGATCCAGCGGGCGTCGCGGTCACCCTCGCGGCGCACCGGCTTGGCGCCGAGCTTCTTGAGGAGCTGCTCCTCGATCTCGTCCACGATCGACTTGACCTGGCGGTCGTTGGGCGCGGAAGCGAGGAGGAAGGCGTCGGTGATCGACAGCACGTCGCTGACGTCGTACGCGATGATGTCGTGCGCGAGCCGGTCGGCCGCGGCCTGGGCGGCGGCGGTGATGAGCTCGATGGAGCGGTCCGTGGCGGTCACGTGGCCATGCTTTCGGGTTGACGGGCAGATCCTTACAAGGGTCTCATGTACCGCCGACCCCGCCCGCGCAGAACGTTCCGCGCGGACGGAAGCCCAGCTCAGGGCCGTTCCGCAGGGGCCTGGGACCTCTCAGGACGCCTTGTAGTCCTTGCCCAGGGTCACCACGACGTCCGCGTTCACCGCGTTCTCCGCCTTCCTCACGGCCGTTTCCGGCAGTCCGAGCGTCTTGGCGACCTCGATCGCCCGATCCCGCTGCGCGTCGTCCTGGTAGGTGATCCGCGAGGTGGCGTCGGTCCTGTCGGCCTTCCCGCCGTCCACGAACGCGTAGCCGCCGTTGAGCAGGGCCGCCTTGGCCGCGGTCCCGGTCCGTTCGTCGCCCGTGGCGTCCTTGAGGCCGACCCGTGGGGCGGCGCCCGGCTGGGCCGCGGTGAAGGAACCGCCGAGGACTTCCTTGACGACCTTCTTGTTCGCCTCGTCGGTGAGGCCGCCGTCGGGCTTCACCGCGAGGATCTCGGTGCGGTACGCGCCCACCTTGGCGTGCTCGCCGATCCGCGACAGGAGCGCGCCCAGGTTCTGCGAGTCGAGTCCGGGGTCGAGGATCTGGCCCATGCTCTCCACGGTCGTCGCGGCCGACTTCGGGTCGCCGGGGATCTTGCGCAGGACGGCGTGGAGCACCCGGCCGGTGCGCTCCAGCTGTTTGGCCTCCGGTTCACCGGGGCCTCGGTGGGTGGCGTACGCGACGGCCATCGCCCCGGTGAGGCTCTGCCTCGGTCCCTGCGCGACCGCCGGCGTCCTGGCCTGCTCGTCGGCCGGGACCGCGGTGTCGGTGTCCGTCTCGATGCCGCCGACCAGCTCGACGAGGCGCTCCAGGAAGGGCGTGTCCAGGCGCCAGGTCCCGCCGATGCGGGTGCCGAGGACCGTGTCGAGGGATTCGCGGGTGCCGAGGGCGCCCTCCTCGACGGTCTTCCCGAGGGCCGCCGGGGTGCCGTCCTGCTGCGTGACGCCGAGGGTGTTGGGCAGCAGGACGGTGGCGCCCCGGCGGGTGGTGACGTTGTCCACGAGGAGGGCGGTGGAAGTGCCGCCGCGCTTGGTGTTGTGCAGGTGGACGACGATGATGTCGCGCTTCTGCTCGCCGGTGGCCGCCGCGGTGTTGCGCTGCCCGTCCGGGCCGTCGAGGAAGGGCAGCCGGTCCGCGTACCAGAGGTAGCCGGCACCGCCGACGACGAACAGGGACAGGACGACGATCAGCGCGACCCCGCGGTTGCGGCCCCTGCGGCGGGCCTCCTCGCGGCGCTCGGTGCGGCTCTCGGTGAAGGCGAGCCAGTCGATGACGTCCTCGGAGTCCTCGTCCGGCTGGTCGACGAAGGCGAACTGCCCCGTGCCGTGGTCCGTGCCGGGGGCCGGGGCGCCGGCCGGCTCGCGGCGCGGCTCGGGGACCTGCGGGGGCGGTTGCGCGGCCCCCTCGTACCGCTGCTGCGGCCGCGGCTGTTCCTGGGGCGGGTACGGGGGCTGGTACGGGGGCTGGTACGCCGGTTCGGGGGCGGTCTGCTGCGGGATCCACTGCTGCGCCTGCCGGGTGTCGTACCCGGGGTCGTGGGGCTGCTCGTAGGGGGGCTGCTGGTACTGCTGCTGCCCGTACGGCTGCTGGTACTGCTGTTGCTGTTGGTGGTACTGCTCCTGCTGGTACTGCTGCTGTTCGTACGCGTACGGAGGAGGGGCGGCGGGGGGCGGGGCGGGCCGCGCGGCGACCGGGCCGTACACGGGCCTGCCGTACGGGTCGTAGCCGATGAGCCGCTGTTCCTGGGCGGCGTACGGGTCGTACGGATCCTGTGGGTCGTTCACCGCGGGCCCCTCTCTTCCGGAAGCTCAGGCTCCCCGGTACAGCTCACGCTTGTCGATGTAGCGCACCACACCGTCGGGAACGAGATACCAGACCGGATCGCCCTGGGCGACCCGGGCTCGGCAGTCCGTGGAGGAGATGGCCAGCGCGGGGACCTCGACGAGGGAGACGCCGCCCTCGGGCAGTCCGTCGTCGGTGAGCACGTGGCCGGGGCGGGTCACTCCGATGAAGTGCGCGAGGGAGAAGAGTTCCTCGGCGTTCCGCCAGGTCAGGATCTGGGCGAGGGCGTCGGCGCCGGTGATGAAGAACAGGTCGGCGTCGTCGTTGAGCGCGCTCAGGTCCCGCAGGGTGTCGATGGTGTACGTCGGGCCGCCGCGGTCGATGTCGATGCGGCTCACCGAGAACTGGGGGTTCGAGGCCGTGGCGATCACCGTCATGAGGTACCGGTCCTCGGCGGGGGACACGGCCCGCTGCGACTTCTGCCACGGCTCACCGGTCGGTACGAACATCACCTCGTCGAGGTGGAACAGCGCGGCGACTTCGCTGGCGGCCACGAGGTGGCCGTGGTGGATCGGGTCGAATGTCCCGCCCATCACGCCGAGCCGGCGCTTGACCGGGCCGGTAGGCATTTCCTGCTCTCCCATGAGCGCAGAGCCTACTGGCCCGGTGCCGCGTCCACGGAGGGGCTTAGCGGTCGCGGTTCAGGCGCGTGGTCACCCAGAGCATCAGCATCAGGATGACGAACGCAGCGCCACCGGTGAGGTAGGGGTTCAGGCTGTCGTGGTTGCCGCCGTGCTCGGCGCCCCCCGATGCGAGAACGACCATGTTGTGAGTGGTGGTGGAGAGGCTCATCAGGCAGATACCTATCGAGTCGGGGAGCGTGCGGAGACTTCGCTCACATCGTATGCGGGGCCCCTGGGCACGCTCACGCCGACTCAGTCGTTGGGGAGGATGGACACCACACGACACAGGCCGATCCAGGGGGAGGCGCAATGACGGACACCGGTTTCGAGAAGGCACCGGCACGCAATCGCAGGAGGTTCCCCGGAATCTCCTCACGGGCGTACGAGCACCCGGCGGACCGTTCCGCGCTGGTGGCGCTGCGCAAGCTGAGCGGCTTCGACACCGTGTTCAAGACCCTGAGCGGGCTCCTTCCGGAGCGCAGCCTGCGGCTGCTCTTCCTGTCGGAATCGGTGCGGGTCGGCGAGACGCAGTTCCCGCACCTGCACGGGATGTTGCGCGACGCGTGTTACATCCTGGACCTGGAGAAGGTCCCGCAGATGTACGTCCAGCAGGACCCGAAGCCGAACGCCATGTGCATCGGGCTGGACGAGCCGATCATCGTGGTGACGACGGGGCTCGTGGAGCTGCTCGACGAGGAGGAGATGCGGGCGGTGGTGGGCCACGAGGTGGGTCACGCGCTGTCCGGGCACTCCGTGTACCGCACGATCCTGCTGTTCCTGACGGGGCTGGCGCTGAAGGTCGCGTGGATCCCGCTGGGCAACGTGGCGATCATGGCGCTGGTCACCGCGCTGCGCGAGTGGTTCCGCAAGTCGGAGCTGTCCGCGGACCGGGCCGGTCTGCTGGTGGGCCAGGACCTGAACGCCTCGATGCGCGGCCTGATGAAGATCGCCGGCGGCAACCACCTCCACGAGATGAACGTCGACGCGTTCCTGGAGCAGGCGGACGAGTACGAGAAGAGCGGGGACCTGCGCGACTCCGTGCTGAAGATCCTCAACGTGCTGCCGCGCACCCACCCCTTCACCACCGTGCGGGCGGCCGAGCTGAAGAAGTGGTCCCAGCACCGGGACTACCAGCGGATCATGGACGGCCACTACCCGCGGCGCGAGGAGGACAAGGACACCTCGGTGACCGACTCGTTCCGCCAGTCGGCCTCGCACTACGCGGACACGGTGCGCACCAGCAAGGATCCGTTGATGAAGCTGGTCGGCGACATCGCGGGCGGCGCGGGTGACCTGGGCGGGAAGCTCCGGGACCGGTTCACCGGGGCGGGCGCGGGTTCGGGTACGGGGGCCGCCGGCGACGGCGGTTCCGAGGGCAAGGGCACTACCCGGCCGGGGCCGGAGCGGGGCTGACGGGGGCCGCGGTCCCCGGCGTGGCGCCGGAGGGCCCGACGGTCCGCGTCACGGGCGGCGGCTGCGCCGTGGGCGTTCCGCCCGGGGCGAGGACGCCGCACAGCCCGGCTGTGCGCCGGGGTCGGCCGTCGGTCCAGGGATCGGTCGCGGGCGGGCCGACCGTGGTGGGCTCCGACCCTGCCGTCAGCGGGCGGAAGCCCGCCGCGGGGTCGCTGGCGCAGTCCTGCGGGCCCGCCATCACGTAGGCGGAGGTCACCTCGGTCCGGCGGGCCGTGAGGTCCTCCCTGTCGAAGCGCATCCGCAGTTCGCGCCGGACGGTGAAGAGCGAGGCCCCGTCGGCGGTGGCCGCCGGGCCGCCCACCGGGCGGACGGCGTACACGAAAGTGTGGTCGGTGGTCACTTCCAGGACCTCCGGGTTCAGCTCCCGGAAGGCGAGGGTGCCGCTGACCCGGACCCTGGTGTCGGCGACGAGCACGACGGCGGGGTCGAAGCGGACGAGCCAGCCGGTGGCGGCGTGCCTGCCGTCCCCGGAGGGCGCGGTCATGCTCTGGTCGAACTGGGTGAGCTGGCCGGGGTCGAGCAGGACCCGGACGGGCCGTGAGGCCGTCCCGGACAGCACGTCGGGGTCCAGCGAGGACTGCACCAGGTAGTCCTTGGCGATGGACAGCGCGGCGACGACCTGGCCCTCGGTGAAGTGGTGGGTGCGGCGCAGGGCCGGGAGGGTGATCCCGGCCGCGCCGACCCGGTAGTCGGCCGCCCGGCTCCTCTCGTACAGGTCGACGGGTTTCCCGCCGGGGACCCGCTCGGCCGGGGCGAGGGGGACGACGACGCTGCTGAGCGGCTCGGCGGTGCCGCCGGGAGGCGGGACGTACGGGTTGCGCAGGCCCATGTAGACGGCCACCGCGAAGGCGGTGGCGATGAGCAGCACGAGGAGCATGCCCTGGCGGGCGCCGCGGCCCGGGGTGCCCGTCCCCGGCGTGGAGGAGGCTCCGCCGGACGACCAGAGGGAGCGGCTGCGGACGGCTCGGGCGTGCTCGCCCATGCGTTCTTCCGCGGAGTACTCCTGGAGCCGGGCAGCGCGGACGAAGTCCTCGTCGAACACCACCGACCGGTACTCGTCCGGGCGCAGTTCGTCATCGCCCCCGCCGATGCCGTCGGGGGTGCCGCCTGGTGGATCTCCTGGAACGGCCATCGCTTCTCCCCGCTGTCCCCGCTTCAGAGAAGCCCCCGTCTCCGGTTACCGCAAGCGGGGTCGTACCTTCAGGGTTGGCGAACCACGGGGTACGTAAACGCGCCGACGTCGCCGACTTCCCTGAGCGGGGTACTGGCGGGCGCCGGGGCGGGGTCCGCCTCGCCGGAGGCGTTGCGGTAAACGGCGCTGAAGGCGAGGGCGACCATGCCGAGCCCCATGACGAAGGCGAGCACCCAGGCGACCGGGCGCAGCCACGGTGACCGGCCGCGGTAGGGGCGCAGGCTCCCGCCGTAGGCGCCGTACGGGCCCTCGGCGTATCCGTAGCCGTGGTGGTCGGGATCCCAGCCGGGGTCGTCGTCCAGCCCGGAGCCGTCGGGGTGGCCGTAGCCGTAGTCGTCGTCGCCGTTCCAGCCCCCGGCGACGCGGGCGGCCTCGGCCTCGGCTCTGGCCCGGTCCGCGGCCCGCTGGCGCTCGGCGGCGCTCGGTTCATGGATCTCGGCGCTCCGGACGAAGGCCTCGTCGAACACCACGGAGGCGAAGTCCTGTTCCGCGCCTCCGCGGTCGCCTGCATCGTCTTCGGGGGTCCCGTCGTCCGGGAACGGCTTGCCCCCCACGTCGTCCGGCACAGCACCAGCGTAGACCTGGGGGGCGGCTTTGGGCAGGCGTACGCCGGGATCCGGCCACACCGTGTTCGTGGGGCGGTTACCGGATGTGACCGTCGCCGGTGACGATGTACTTGGTGGAGGTGAGCTCGGGAAGGCCCATGGGGCCCCGGGCGTGCAGCTTCTGGGTGGAGATGCCGATCTCGGCGCCGAAGCCGAACTGACCACCGTCCGTGAACCGGGTGGAGGCGTTCACGGCGACGGTGGTCGAGTCGACCAGCTGGGTGAACCGGCGCGCGGCGGCCTGGGAGGTGGTGACGATCGCCTCGGTGTGGCCGGAGGTCCAGCGGCGGATGTGGGTGACGGCGTCGTCGAGGGAGTCCACGACGGCGGCGGCGATGTCGTAGGACAGGTACTCGGCGGCCCAGTCCTCGTCGGTCGCGGGCAGGGCGGTGGCCTTGGTGCCCTCGGCCGCGGCCAGGACCCGCTCGTCGCCGTGGACGGTGACGCCGGCCTCGGCGAGGGCGTCGAGGGCGAGCGGGAGGAAGTCCGCCGCGATGTCGCGGTGCACGAGGAGGGTCTCGGCGGAGTTGCAGACGGAGGGCCGCTGCGCCTTGGAGTTGATGAGGATGTCCACCGCCATGCCGAGGTCCGCCCGGGCGTCGACGTAGACGTGGCAGTTGCCGGTACCGGTCTCGATGACCGGGACGATGGACTCCTCGACGACGGTCTTGATGAGGGAGGCGCCACCGCGCGGGATGAGGACGTCGACGAGGCCGCGGGCGCGCATCAGCTCGCGGACGGAGTCGCGGGACTCACCGGGGACGAGCTGGATCGCGTCGGCGGGCAGGCCGGCGCTCTCGACGGCGTCGCGCAGGATCGCGACGAGGGCCGTGTTGGAGGCGTAGGCCGACGAACTGCCGCGCAGGAGAACGGCGTTGCCGGACTTCAGGCAGAGGGCGGCGGCGTCGACGGTGACGTTGGGGCGGGCCTCGTAGATGATGCCGACGACGCCGAGCGGTACCCGGACCTGGCGGAGGTCGATGCCGTTGGGGAGGGTCGAGCCGCGGACGACCTCGCCCACGGGGTCGGGGAGGGCGGCGACGTCGCGCACGTCGGAGGCGATGGCCTTGACCCGCTCCGGGGTGAGGGTGAGTCGGTCGATGACCGTCTCGCTCGTACCGGCCTCGCGCGCCTTGGCCGTGTCCACGGCGTTGGCGGTGACGATCTCCGCCGTACGGGCCTCCAGGGCGTCCGCGATGGCCAGCAGGGCCGCGTCCTTGGCGGACCGCGGGAGTGGCGCGATGGTCGCGGCGGCCGTGCGGGAGCGCTGCGCGGTGGCGAGGACGGGGGAGGTGGCGGTGGCGTCGTCGAGCGTGGTCATGCGGCCAGGGTAGTCCCCGGCCGCACCGGGTCCGAAGGGGTTCCATCCCCCGAGACGCGGGGGCGCGGGTCGCTGCGCGGGTCGCTGCGCGGGGCTTCTCCCCCGGCCCTCCCGCGGGTCGGGGTGGGGCCGCTGCGCGGGGCCGTCTCCCCGCCCCGCCCCTTCGCCGCTTCCCGGGCTCCGCCCGGACCCTTTCGGGGCTCCGCCCCGGACCCCGCGGCTCGAACGCCGGCGGGGCCGGATCGGCCCGGCCCCGCGCACGGAATCCGGCTAGTACGGGTGTACGCCCACCGGGTGGGCCGGGGGTGGGCCGTAGCCCTCCGCCACCCGTTGGTGGTACGTCGCGCGGTCGATGACCTCCAGGCCGACGATCTCCCAGGGCGGCAGTTGCGCCGAGGATCGGTGTTCGCCCCAGAGTCGCAGGGCGACGGCCGCCGCGTCGTGCAGGTCGCGGGCCTCCTCCCAGTACCGGATCTCCGCGTGGTCGTCGGCGTACCGGCTGGTCAGCAGGAAGGGGTGGTCGTGGGCGAGCTGTTCCAGCCCGCGCCGGACCTCCGAGAGGGGCGCGGGCTTGCCGGAGACGCTCAGGGTGATGTGCCACAGGCGGGACTCGTCCCGGTCCCCGTGGCCGTCGTCCCCGTGGCCGTGGTCCCCGTTTCCGTGACCGTTCCCCTGTCCGTGGCCGTCCCCGGTGCCGACGCTGGTCAGCGCTCGTCTCACCAGCCGCCTCCTGTCTGCGCTACGCGTGTCCGCCCCTCACAGTTGACCAGTCCCCGGCCCCCCGCGCGGCGGTTTTGCCGAACCTCAGCCCTGGAGCAGCACCAGATCGTCACGGTGTACGACCTCCCGCTCGTACGCCGGTCCGAGCTCCCTGGCGAGCTCGCGGGTGGAGCGGCCGAGGAGCTGCGGGAGCTCCTTGGCGTCGAAGTTGACCAGGCCCCTCGCGACGGCGCGGCCGTCCGCGGACCGCAGCTCCACGGGGTCCCCGGCGACGAAGTCGCCCTCGACGGCGGCGATCCCGGCGGGCAGCAGGGAGCTGCCGCGTTCGGTGACGGCGCGCACGGCGCCGTCGTCCAGGACGAGGTGGCCCTGCGGGGTCGATGCGTGTTGGAGCCACAGGAGCCGGTCGGCGGAGCGGCGGCCGGTGGCGTGGAAGTGGGTACCGGTCGAGCGGCCGGAGAGCGCGTCGGCGGCCTGACTGGCGGAGGTGAGGACGACGGGGATGCCCGCGGCGGCGGCGATCCGCGCGGCTTCGACCTTGGTGACCATGCCGCCGGTGCCGACGCCCGCCTTGCCGGCACTGCCGATGGTGACGTGGGCGATGTCCTGGGGGCCGCGGACCTCGTCGATGCGGGTGGTGCCGGGCTGCGACGGGTCGCCGTCGTAGAGGCCGTCGACGTCGGAGAGGAGGACGAGGAGGTCGGCGCGGACCAGGTGGGCGACGAGGGCGGCCAGCCGGTCGTTGTCGCCGAAGCGGATCTCGTCGGTGGCGACGGTGTCGTTCTCGTTGACGACGGGCAGCGCGCCCATGGCCAGGAGCTGGTCGAGCGTCCGGTAGGCGTTGCGGTAGTGCGCGCGCCGGCTGGTGTCGTCGGTGGTGAGCAGCACTTGGCCGACGCGGACGCCGTAGCGGGCGAAGGA
Organism: Streptomyces sp. Isolate_45; assembly: GCF_024721315.2. Classification (GTDB taxonomy): domain Bacteria; phylum Actinomycetota; class Actinomycetes; order Streptomycetales; family Streptomycetaceae; genus Streptomyces. Next base: position 14,426 of record NZ_JANFAK020000045.1, on the reverse strand, counting down.
GGCGGTGTACCGGGCGACGAGCAGGCCCTGGCCGACGCTGGCGGCGGCCTGCTGGCGGGCGAGGTCCTTGGGTCGGCGGCGCAGGCCGAGCGGGGAGAGTCCGGCGGCGATGGCTCCGGAGGAGACCAGGACGATCTCCTTCTCCCCGCCGCTGCGCGCCTTGGCCAGTACGTCGACCAGGGCGTCCACCCGGTCGGCGTCGAGTCCGCCCTCCGCCGTGGTCAGGGAGGAGGAACCGACCTTGACCACGATCCTGCGGGCGTCCAGCACGCCTTGCCTTGCCCCTGACACGTCTGTCCCCTTGCCCCTTGCCGGACGGCCGGACGAGGGTCCGGCCGACCTGCCCAATCTACGGGGTGGCCGTGAGCGCGCGCTCGGCGGTTTCAGACCGTGGACGACGGCGACGACGACGCGGGCGCGGGCGCGGGTTCCGCCGCGCGGGCCGCTCCCGGCACCAGGATCTTGCGGGACAGCAGGAAGGTGAAGGGGATGGCGACGACGGCCGCGACGAGCGGCGCGATCCGGGTGTCCATCCCGGCCCAGGTGACGAGGGCGTAGAGGCCGACGGACTGGATGACGTAGTTGGTGACGTTGGTCAGCGGGAAGAACAGGAACTTCTTCCAGGTGGGCCGGGTGCGGTAGGTGAAGTAGGTGTTCATGAAGAACGACCCGATCATCGACAGCACGAAGGCCAGGGTGTAGGCGGCGAAGTACGGCATCCACGGGTGCAGCAGCAGGTAGAACCCGAAGAAGGTGCCGGTGTTGACGCCGCCCACGAGGGCGAACCGAAGGATCTGGCCGAGCTGGTCCTTCTTCGTCATCGGCGGCTGCGCTCCGCGATCACGGCTTCGGAGATGCCGGGCATGCGCTCGGCGCCGTGGGCTTCCTTGACCAGGAAGTGGGGGCGGCGCTTGGTCTCGTAGTAGATGCGGCCGATGTATTCGCCGATCAGACCCAGCATGATCATCTGCACGCCGCCGATTCCGGCGATCATCGCGACGAGGGTGACGTAGCCCGGCGAGTCGATGCCGTTGGTGATCGCCATGATGGTGATCCACAGCGCGTACAGGCCGGTCAGGCCCACCAGCGACACGCCGAGCCAGATCCCGATCCGCAGCGGGCGATTGTTGAACGAGATCAGCCCGTCCATGCCGTAGTTCAGCAGGCTGCCGAACTTCCACTTCGTCTCGCCGGCCTCGCGCTGGGCGTTGCGGTAGTCGAAGTGGACGGTGTCGAAGCCGATCCAGGAGAAGAGTCCCTTGGAGAAGCGGTTGTACTCGGGGAGCGCGAGCAGGGCGTCCACGGCCGGCCGGGACAGCATGCGGAAATCTCCGACGCCGTCGGCGAGCTCGACGTCGACCCAGCGGTTGACGCCCCGGTAGTAGAGGCGGCTGAGGGCCGAGCGGACCTTCTTGTCGCCCTCGCGGGTGCGACGGGCGATGATCTGGTCGTGGCCCTGCCGGTAGTGCTCCAGCATGGTGGCGATCAGCTCCGGCGGGTGCTGGAGGTCGGCGTCCATGATGACGACGGCGTCGCCGGTGGCCTCGCGCAGGCCGGCGAGCATGCCCGCCTCCTTGCCGAAGTTGCGGCTGAAGGACACGTACCGCGTCCGGTCGGCGTACTCGGAGGCGATCTTACGAAGCTTTTCGAGAGTTCCGTCACGGCTGCCGTCGTCGACGTAGCAGACCTCGTACTCGACGGGCAGGTCGTCCAGTACCCGCCTGATCTCCGCGTCGAAACTGTCGATCACGGCTTCTTCGTTGTAACAAGGGACAACTACCGACAGCTTGGTCATGAGCACTTCCTGCTGGGTCCGAACGGGTGATTGTCGGCGACCGGACCCGCCACTCACCTCTTCCTTAGAAGTATGCACGCCGGTGGCCGGCCTGCCGGAGTCGCGTGCGGCACACGGTAGCTTTGACTGGATAAGCGGAATGGAACGAAGGGATCGAGGTGCACGTGCCTGACGTCTCCGTGGTCGTCATCGTCTACAACGACGCAGAGCGTCTGCAGACAGCCGTCCAGTCGGTTTTGGACCAGACCCTGCGCGGGGTCGAAGTCGTGATCGTGGACGACTGCAGCAAGGACGGGTCCTACTCGGTCGCCAAGGAGCTGGAAGCGGCGCATCCGGGACGGGTGCGCGCCTTCCAGCTACCCGAGAACAGCGGCGGCTGCGGCGCGCCCCGCAATCACGGCATCCAGCGGGCCACGGGCACGTACGTCATGTTCCTGGACAGTGACGACGTACTGGAGCGCAACGCCTGCCGGAACATGCTGGCGGCCGCCGAGCGCACCGGGTCCGACCTGGTGTCGGGCATGTGCGTGCGCGTGCACCTCGACAACCGGTGGAACAAGACCACCGAGTGGTACCCGTGGATCTACGCGCGCACCCGCACGCTGGAGTCGATCACCGAGTACCCGGACCTGCTGGTCTACGACACCCTCTCCACGAACAAGTGCTACCGGCGCGAGTTCCTGCTGGAGCAGGGCCTGGAGTTCCCGGTCGGCATCCACTACGAGGACCTGCTGTTCTCCGCGCAGGCCTACGTGGCCGCCCGGCGGATCACCCTGATCCCGAACCACGTCTACTTCTGGAACGTGGTCGAGAAGGCCGCGGCGAAGTCGATCAGCAACCGGCGCCACGAGATCGCGAACTTCGTCCACCGGATGGAGATCCACCGCCGCGTCGACGAGCTGCTCGCCGCCAAGGGCCACACCGCGATCAAGTCGGCGAAGGACGCCAAGTTCCTCAAGCACGACCTGGTGCTGCACCTGCGTGACCTGCCGCTCCTCGGTGACGACTACCGGCAGCAGTTCGCCCGGCTGGCGAACGGTTACCTCGCGGACCTCGACCCCGCCGCGTACGACAACGTCACCCACCTCCAAGCCATCTGCGCCTACCTGCTGGGCAAGGAGGACTGGGACAACCTCCTCGCCGCGGCCGACGCGATGACCAACAAGGGGCGGCTGTCCTCCCCGCTCGCGGAGCGCGACGGCCGCGTCTACTGGTGCGCGGGCCACCTCGACGACGCCGAGGGCCGCCGGATACTGGACGTCACCGAGCAGGGCTTCCACACCGCCCCGCTCTCCTCCCTGTGCCTCGGCAACCGTCTGACCTCCTACGAGGACGACGGGCGCGGCACCGTCACCCTGGCCGGTTCCATCGTGAACCCGCTGGGCCGGATCCAGGCCGGCACCGAGCTGAAGGCCTCGCTCGAATTCCGGGCCCGACGGCAGATCGGGGTCCGCTCCTTCAGCTTCCCGGTGGCAACCGTCCGCCACGCCGGTGACTCGATCGAGTGGTCCACCACGGCCGACGTCGGCAGCACCGTCCGCCCGCTCGGCATCATCGACGCCGTCTGGGACGTCCGGCTGAAGCTGACTGCGGGCTCCGACCGGATGACGACCCGTGTTTCCGTCGGCGGCGTCGACCTCGATTCCGCCGCGCGGCTGCGGGTGCGCCCGCGTCTGACCCGACTCGTCTCCGACCGCTTCGAGCCGGAGATGACCAAGAAGGGCAACCTCTCCTACGTCCTGACCGCCGAGGGCCCCGCGGCCGTCCGCACCCAGACGCTCATCAACAGCGCGATGCACGGCAAGGCCGCCGGAGTGGTCAAGCGCGGCCTGCGCCGCGCGCTGAAGGCCCGCCGCAACATCGGCTCGGGCGAGCAGAAGGTGAAGGTCTACCACGAGGTCTTCTCGAAGCTGCCCGTCAAGAAGGGCACGATCGTCTTCGAGAGCCACATGGGCAAGCAGTACAGCGACAGCCCCAAGGCCATCTACGAGGAGCTCGTCCGCCAGGGCGCGCCGTTCGAGGCGATCTGGTCGTACGCGGGCGGCAAGCCGACCGGCTTCCCCAAGGAGGCCACCTTGGTGCGGCGCTGGAGCTGGCCGTACCTGCGGGCGCTCGCGCAGGCCGAGTACTGGGTCGACAACCAGGGGTTCCCGCTGGCCCTGACCAAGCGCCCGGGGACCACGTACATCCAGACCTGGCACGGGTCCGCGCTCAAGCGGATGGGCTTCCACGAGCCCCGTACCAAGGCGCAGGGCAAGGCCGGGCAGGACCGCTTCCAGGCGGCCGTCGACCGCTTCGACCACTTCCTGATCCGCTCCGAGCACGACACCCGCACCCTCGCCAAGGGCTTCCGGCTGCGCGACGAGGTCCTGCTGCGCACCGGATACCCGCGCAACGACGCCCTGGTCGAGGCGCACCGCGCCGAGGCGGACAGCGGGGAGCGGCTGCGCGGACCGCTCGCCGCGGAGCTGGGCATCGACCCGGACAAGAAGGTGCTGCTGTACGCGCCGACGTTCCGGGCGAACGCGGACGGCACGGTGGAGAACTTCGAGTTCCCCTTCGACGTGGAGGAGTTCGCCGACCGACTCGGCGACCGCTTCACCCTGCTGGTGCGCACGCACTACCTCAACAGCGTGTCGCTGCCGCCGTCGGTCGCGGGCCGCGTCCTCGACGTGTCCCGGCACCACGACGTCACCCCGCTGCTGGCCCTCGCCGACGGACTGATCACCGACTACTCGTCCGTGATGTTCGACTACGCGGTGCTGGACCGGCCGATGCTGTTCTTCGCCTACGACTACGACGCGTACGCGACGGACATCCGCGGCACGTACTTCGACCTGAAGGAGAAGGCGCCGGGCCCGGTCGTGTCCACGGCCGACGAGCTGATGCAGGCCGTCGCGGCCTTCGACGAGGCGGACGCCAAGTACGCCGAGGCCCGTCAGCGTTTCCTCACCGAGTTCGGCGAGTACGACCGGGGCGACGCCGCCCGCCGGATCGTCGAGAAGTTCTTCACCAGGAGCGGCAAGTGAGCCAGCAGCCCCACGAGTCCACAGCGCCGGGCGGCCGCGACGTCTTCCTCGTCTCCAACAGCGTCGACGAGCTCGGCGGGGTGACGACCTGGTCGCACCAGATGGCCCGGCTGTTGACCGACCGCGGGCACCGGGTGCACGTCGTCGGCATCGCCCCCGTCGCCGAGGAGATCCGCCAGAAGCTGCCCGCCGACCTGCCGTACGCGACGACGACGCTCTACGACGCCCACCCGCCGAAGGCACGCCGGCTGCACGGCATCAAGGGCCGGCTCAATGCCCCCGAGCGCCGCCGGCAGGCTGTCCGGCGGGCCGGGATGCGGGACCGGGCGGAGACGCTGAGCGGTCTCTTCCGCGCGGCCCGGCCCGGCGGCGTGGTCATCGTCACCCAGGTCTGGGCGATGGAGTGGGTGGCCCTCGCCGACACCAAGGGGCTGTCGGTCATCGGCATGAGCCACGAGTCCTTCGAGGCCAGCCAGAAGTCCACGCGGGGCGATCGGGTCCGCCGCCACTACTCCCAGGTCGACCGGCTGCTGGTACTGACCCCGGAGGACGCCGACCTGTGGATCCGGGCCGGTATGGAGAACGTCGACAGCATGCCGAACCCGTTGCCGTTCATGCCGGACTCCCCCGCCCCGCGCACCTCGAAGGTCGTCGCGAGCGTCGGCCGCCTCGCCTTCGAGAAGGGCGTGGACCTGCTTCTCGACGCGTGGGCGGACGCGGCACCGCACCACCCCGACTGGACCCTGCGGATCCACGGGGCCGGCATCGAGGAGGAGTCCCTGCGGGCCCACTGCGCCTCGCTCGGGCTCGACGACTCCGTGGAGTGGATGGGCAGCACCGACGACGTGCTGGGCGCCCTGCGCGGGGCTTCGGTCTTCGCCCAGGCCTCCCGCGCCGAGGGCTTCCCGATCACCTTGCTGGAGGCGATGGCGGCGGGCCTACCGGTGGCCGCCTTCGACTGCGCGCCGGGCGTACGGGAGATCGTGGAGCACGGCGAGGACGGGCTGCTGGCCCGCCTCGGCAACACTATGGAACTCGCCGGGCACCTGGACGCCCTGATGTCGGACGCGGACCTGCGCGACCGGCTCGGTGACGCCGGTTTCCGCAGCGTGCGGCGCTTCTCCAGCGACGAGATCACCGACCGCTGGGAAGCCCTGTTCGCGTTCCTGGACCGCTGAGGGACCGCCCGGCCCCGTTGGACGCGAAGCCGCCCGCCCCGGACCTTTCCGGGGCGGGCGGCTTCGTCGGCGGTGACGGATCAGACCGTGTGGACGTCCTTGTGCGGGTCCTGGCGGGTGGTGCCCGCCTTGTTGGCCTCCCAGCCGGCCCACGCCGAGGTGATCATCTCGCGTACGTCGTGCCGGGCCTTCCAGCCCAGCTCGGCGGCGATCCGGTCGGCCGAGGCCACGACCTTCGCCGGGTCGCCGGGGCGTCGCGGGGTGACGACCGGCGCGTGGGTGTGGCCGGTGCCCTCGTTCAGCAGCTCGACCATCTCCTTGACGGAGACGCCCTCGCCCCGGCCGATGTTGACGGTGAGGTCCTTGTGGTCCCCCGCCGCACCCCATTCGGCGAGCCGGCGCGCGGCCACCACGTGGGCGTCGGCGAGGTCCTCGACGTGGATGTAGTCGCGGATGCAGGTGCCGTCCGGGGTCGGGTAGTCGTCGCCGAAGATGCGGGCGCCCTCACCGGCGTCGTAGCGCTCGAAGACCATCGGGACCAGGTTGAAGACCCCGGTGTCCGCGAGCTGGGGGGTGGCGGCGCCCGCCACGTTGAAGTAGCGCAGGCAGGCGGTGGAGATGCCGTGCGCCTTGCCGGCGGCCCGGACCAGCCACTCGCCGGCCAGCTTCGTCTCGCCGTACGGGCTCAGCGGCCGGCAGGGGGTCTCCTCGGTGACCGAGTCCACGTCGGGCATCCCGTACACGGAGGCGGAGGAGGAGAACAGGAAGTTGCGGATGCCCGCGGCGGCCACGGCCTGGAGCAGCACCGTGAGGCCCTGCACGTTCTCGTGGTAGTAGTACATCGGCTTCTCGACGGACTCGCCGACCTGCTTCTTGCCCGCCAGGTGCACGACGCCCGTGATCTGGTGGCGGCGGATCGTGTCGTCGAGCACCAGCCGGTCCAGGACAGATCCGACCACCAGCGGAACGCCCTCCGGGACCCGGTCCTCGTTGCCCGTGGAGAGGTCGTCGAGCACCACGACCTCCTCCCCGGCGAGCAGCATCGCGCGAACGACGTGCGCGCCGATGTAGCCGGCGCCACCGGTGATCAGAAATGTCATGCGTGTCTCCCGAGCTCTAGCGCGACCGGCGCGTGCGGGCGCGGTCGAGGCGGTTGCGTACGAAGGTCAGTGCGCCCCCGGCTCCGGGGGCCAGGCGCAGGGCCAGTGCTCCGGCCGCCGTCCGGTAGGGCTGCGCCAGCAGAACACCGTACCGGCTGCTGGGCAGTGCGCGGCGACGGAGCAGACCGCCCAGGGGGCGCAGGGAGGTGACCAGGGAGCTCCCGTCGGAGCAGTGCACGCCTGCCCGGACGTCCCAGGCCTGCATGCCGCGCAGGCCCCGGCGGCGGCCGAGGGCGGCCAGCGCGGCGGGCCGCAACGGCACCTCGGCGGTCCAGCCGTCGCCGTCGGCGGCGGGGCGCAGTTCCACGGGGCGGGCGGGCACGGGCTCCGTACCGGTCCGGGGGTGGAAGGTCAGCGCGACGGTCTCCGGCCCGGCCTCGGCGAGGCGGCCGTACAGGTCACGGACGCGGAGCCGGACGGCGCCGCCCCCGGCGGGTTCGGCGTCGACGGTGACGGGCAGCTGCGCGACGGGCAGCGCGGCGAGGCCGTCGAGGGGGACGGGCAGTTCCTCGCTCCACACCGGCAGCCCGGCCGGGTCCGTGGCGTACGGGGGTTGCAGCCGGGCCGGCTCGGCGGCGAGGCGGGTCAGGCGCTCCACGTCGGCGGGCGGGACCTCGCCCGCCAGCAGGACGCGTGCGGCCCACCGGGCACGGGCGGGGGCGGCTGCGATGTCGGCCTCGGCGAAGCCCTTCAGGTAGGCCCGGGTGAGCTCCCACCAGGCCGCCCGGTAGCCGGGGTCCTGGCCGAGTTCGCGCAGGTACATCCGCAGGTCGTAGTCGAGGAACTTGACCTGGCAGGCGCGGCCGAGCTCCGGGGAGGACTCGGCGAGGGTGGCGGAGGCGGCGCGGTGGGCCTCGACGCGGGACCGCCAGTTGCTCACGTCGGCGCGGTCGAGGGAGATCGACTTGCGGGCGGCGCTGCGGCGCACGTGCCACACGTAGACGAGGTCGCCGATGACGGCGATGCGGGGGGCGGCGGCGAGGACGCGCGCGGTGAAGAGGAAGTCCTCGTAGACGAAGCGGCCGTCGGGGAACCGGATGCCGTGCTTCTCGAGGAAGGCGCGTTCGTAGAGCTTGTTGACGCAGAGGGTGTCGCGGACCAGTTCGGGCCGGTCGGCGGGCCGTTCGATGACCTCGCCCGGCGTGTGCAGGCCGGGCATCCACGGCACGTCGCGGCCCTCGGGCAGCTCGCGGCGCACGCACGCGCCGACGGTGACGGGGGCCCGGTGTTCCTCGGCGGCCGCGAGCAGCGCGGCGGCGGCGCCGGGGGGCAGGACGTCGTCGCTGTCCAGGAACAGGACGTACGGGGAGGTCGCGGCGGCGATCCCGTCGTTGCGGGGGGTGCCGCAGCCGCCGCTGTTCTCCGTGCGGTGGACGACCTTGAGCCGGGGGTGGGCCGCGGCCAGCTCGTCCAGCACCCGTCCGGTGCCGTCCGAGGAGGCGTCGTCGACCGCGATGACCTCGGCGACGACCGGGCCCTGGGCGAGGGCCGAGGCAACGGCCTCGCCCACGAGCCCGGCGTCGTTGTACGCGATCACCACGACGGAGACGGCGGTGGCCGCGGCGGCGTCAGTGCCGGAATTGCTGCTGTTCACCCGCAGGATCCTAGGCGAACGGTGTAAAGCCGGCTTCAAGCCCCCGCGGCCGCGGGATCAGAACGGGCGGAACTCGTCGTACTCCTGCTGCGAGGAGTCGCCGCGCTTGGCTTCCTTGTCCTTGCGGCGCGTGGTGGCCGGGCGCGGTGCCTCCAGGCGGTGGTCCTCGCCTCGGCGGCCCAGCATCTCGGCGCCGGCCATCATGGTCGGCTCCCAGTCGAAGACGACGGAGTTCTCGTCGGAGCCGATGGCCACGCCGTCGCCGGCACGGGCACCGGCCTTCTTCAGCGCGTCCTCGACACCCAGCCGGTTGAGCCGGTCCGCGAGGTAGCCGACGGCCTCGTCGTTGTTGAAGTCGGTCTGGCGGACCCAGCGTTCGGGCTTCTCGCCGCGCACCTGGTAGACGTCCTCGACCTCGTCGTAGGTGACGGTGAAGCCGGAGTCGTCCACGGCCTTCGGACGGATGACGATGCGGGTCGCCTCCTCCTTCGGCTTGCGGGAGCGGGCCTTGGCCACGACCTCGGCGAGGAAGTAGGACAGCTCCTTCAGGCCGGTGCGGGCGACCGCGGAGACCTCGAAGACCTTGTAGCCGCGGGCCTCCAGGTCGGGGCGCACCATGTCGGCGAGCTCCTGACCGTCGGGGATGTCGACCTTGTTGAGGACGACGAGGCGGGGCCGCTTCTCCAGGCCGCCGCCGTAGATACGCAGCTCTTCCTCGATGACTTCGAGGTCGGCGAGCGGGTCGCGGTCCGACTCCAGGGTGGCGGTGTCGAGGACGTGCACCAGTACCGAGCAGCGCTCGACGTGGCGCAGGAACTCCAGGCCGAGGCCCTTGCCCTGGCTGGCGCCCGGGATGAGGCCCGGTACGTCGGCGATGGTGTAGACCGTCGAGCCGGCGGTGACGACGCCCAGGTTCGGGACGAGGGTGGTGAAGGGGTAGTCCGCGATCTTCGGCTTGGCGGCGGAGAGCACCGAGATCAGCGAGGACTTGCCCGCGCTCGGGAAACCGACCAGCGCGACGTCGGCGACGGTCTTGAGCTCCAGGACGATGTCGCCGGTCGTGCCGGGCACGCCGAGGAGCGCGAAGCCGGGCGCCTTGCGGCGGGCCGAGGAGAGCGCGGCGTTGCCGAGGCCGCCGCGGCCGCCCTCACCGGCGACGTAGGTGGTGCCCTGGCCGACGAGGTCGGCGAGGACGTTGCCCTCCTTGTCGAGGACGACGGTGCCGTCCGGCACGGGCAGGATCAGGTCCTGGCCGTCCTTGCCGGAGCGGTTGTCACCCGCGCCGGGCTGACCGTTGGTCGCCTTGCGGTGCGGGCTGTGGTGGTAGTCCAGCAGGGTGGTGATCGCCTGCTCCACCACCAGGATGACGTCGCCGCCACGGCCGCCGTTGCCGCCGTCGGGGCCGCCGAGCGGCTTGAACTTCTCCCGGTGAACGGAGGCGCAGCCGTGGCCCCCGTTACCCGCGGCGACATGCAGCTCGACGCGGTCCACGAAGGTGGTCATGGTTGTTCCTCCAGATACATGCGGGAATGTCCCGGGCAGGCCTTGCTACCCATTTAACGTGTCTATGTGACAACGCGCCGAGGGCGGACCTCTCTTCCCGGCATGCGCCGGGAAGAGTTGAGATCCGCCCTCGGGGAGTTCAGTACGCCTTGATCAGCAGGAGCTGGATCAGGCGGCCGGAACGATGTTGACGACCTTGCGGCCACGGTGGGTACCGAACTCGACGGCACCTGCCTGCAGCGCGAACAGCGTGTCGTCGCCGCCACGGCCCACACCCGAACCCGGGTGGAAGTGGGTGCCGCGCTGGCGGACGAGGATCTCACCAGCGGAAACGACCTGACCGCCGAAGCGCTTCACGCCGAGCCGCTGAGCATTGGAATCGCGCCCGTTCCGGGTGGACGATGCGCCCTTCTTGTGTGCCATGTCTCAGTCCCTCTTACTTCGCAGCCGTGGGGATACCGGTGACCTTGATCGCCGTGTACTGCTGGCGGTGACCCTGGCGACGGCGGTAGCCGGTCTTGTTCTTGTAGCGCAGGATGTCGATCTTGGCGCCCTTGTGGTGGTCCACGATCTCGGCCTGGACCTTGATCCCGGCCAGCACCCACGGGTCGCTGGTCACGGCGTCGCCGTCGACAACGAGCAGGGTCGAGAGCTCGACCGTGTCGCCAACCTTGGCAGTGGAAATCTTGTCAACTTCAACGATGTCGCCGACAGCAACCTTGTGCTGGCGACCACCGCTGCGCACGATGGCGTACACGCGGATCTCTCTCTCACTCGGGACGGATGCTCCTGAAGCCAGCCACTCACGCGGGCCGGGGCCCACGGTGATCCGGATTGGACGAGCGGCCTCTCCCGTGACCCGTCCGCTCGCGCGGACGATGTGGGAGGAAGGTGCTCAGGAGCGCGACGCACGTTGAACGGTAATCGTCCAAGACACGCCGACGGTCTAGGTTACGGGCCTGGTTCCGGAGGGTCAAACCGGGCCCCGCAAGGCCGTGGGCCCCGCCTTCCGGCGGGGCCCACGGTCATGGAGCGGATCAGGCTTCGTCGGTCGGAGCCGAGACGGACGGGAGCGTCTGCTCCGCCGCCGCGGTCTTCTTCGTCGCCCGCTTCGCCACGGTCTTCTTGGCCGTCGTCTTCTTCGCGACGGTCTTCTTCGCGGCCGCCGCCTTCTTGGCCGGGGCCTTCTTCGCGGCCGTGGTCGTCGCCTTCTTGGCCGGCGCCTTGCGCGCCTTCTTCACCGGGGCCGGCTCGGCCTCGGCCTCGGCGGCCGGGGCCTCGGCCCCGGTCACCGGCTCGGCGACGTCGGCAGCGGCGCTCTCGACCACCACGACGGCCGCCTCCGCCGCACCCGCGGGTGCGGTGGCCTTGCGGACGGCGCGGCGCCGCGGACGGGACGGAGCGGCCTCCACGACGGCCTCGGCGACCGGCTCGGGCTCGACAGCGGCCGGCTCGGCCTCCGTCACGACCGGGGCGACGGACTCCGGCTCGACGGCGGCCGGGGCCACCGCCGCTTCCGGCGTGGCGGGGGCTGCCGGGGCAGCGGCCTCGCCGGCCGGGGCGCCCGCCGGAGCGGTCGCCTTACGGGTGGCGCGGCGACGGGTCCGGCCCTTGGGCGCGGCCTCCTCGACGGGGGCCTCCGGGGCCTCGGCGGCGACCGTCTCCGCGGCCTCGACGGCCTCGGGGGCGGGCTCCAGGACCGTGTCGGCGGGCTCCACGACCGGCTCGTCCTCGACCACCGGGGTCACCGGGGCCGCGGCGGGCCGCACCGCACCGCGCGGGGCGCCCGCCGGAGCGGTCGCCTTGCGGGTGGCGCGGCGACGGTTGCGACGACCGCTGACACCGGCGGCGGCCTCCGCCTCGGCGGCGCTGCCGTACAGCTCCTCGTCGGCGACGAACTCCGGCTCCGGCAGCGCCCGCGGCGCGGCGGCCTCGGCGGCCACCTCGGCCTCGGTCTCGATCTCCGTGTCGGCCTCGTACACGTCGGTGCCGGTCTCGACCGTCTCGGTGTCGTGGTCGTGCTCGTGCTCGGGGCCACGGCCGCCACGGCGCTTGGAACGCTTGCCGTTGCCACCGCCGCCCACCACGGTCGGGGTCTCCATGTGGACGATGACGCCGCGACCGTTGCAGTGGACGCAGGTCTCGGAGAAGGACTCCAGCAGACCCTGGCCCACCCGCTTGCGGGTCATCTGCACCAGGCCCAGCGAGGTGACCTCGGCCACCTGGTGCTTGGTGCGGTCGCGGCCCAGGCACTCCAGCATGCGCCGCAGGACCAGGTCGCGGTTGGACTCCAGGACCATGTCGATGAAGTCGATGACGACGATGCCGCCCAGGTCGCGCAGCCGCAGCTGGCGCACGATCTCCTCGGCCGCCTCCAGGTTGTTCCTGGTGACGGTCTCCTCGAGGTTGCCGCCCTGACCGGTGAACTTGCCGGTGTTGACGTCGATGACGATCATCGCCTCGGTCTTGTCGATCACGAGGGAACCGCCCGAGGGCAGCCACACCTTGCGGTCGAGCGCCTTGGCGAGCTGCTCGTCGATCCGGTACGTCGCGAAGACGTCGACCTCGGAGGTCCAGCGCGACAGCCGGTCGGCCAGGTCCGGAGCCACGTGGTTCACGTAGCCGTGGATGGTCTCCCAGGCGGTGTCGCCGCTGACGATGACCTTCGAGAAGTCCTCGTTGAAGATGTCGCGGACGACGCGGACGGTCATGTCCGGCTCGCCGTACAGCAGGCTCGGCGAAGAGGTCGAGATCTGCTTCGACTTCTTCTGGATGTCCTCCCACTGGGCCTGCAGGCGCTCGACGTCGCGGCGCAGCTCGTCCTCGCTCGCACCCTCGGCGGCGGTGCGCACGATGACGCCCGCGTCCTCGGGGACGATCTTCTTGAGGATGGTCTTCAGGCGCGCGCGCTCGGTGTCGGGCAGCTTGCGGCTGATGCCGGTCATCGAGCCCTCGGGCACGTAGACCAGGTATCGGCCGGGCAGCGAGACCTGGCTGGTCAGGCGGGCGCCCTTGTGGCCGATCGGGTCCTTGGTGACCTGCACGAGGACCGACTGGCCGGACTTGAGGGCGGACTCGATGCGGCGCGGCCCGTTGGCCATGCCGAGCGCCTCGAAGTTGACCTCACCGGCGTAAAGGACGGCGTTGCGCCCCTTGCCGATGTCGATGAAGGCGGCCTCCATGGACGGCAGCACGTTCTGGACCTTGCCCAGGTAGACGTTGCCGACGTAGGAGGTGGCCTCCTCCTTGTTGACGTAGTGCTCGACGAGGACGTTGTCCTCCAGCACGCCGATCTGGGTGCGCTCGCCGGACTGGCGGACGACCATGACGCGCTCGACGGCCTCGCGGCGGGCCAGGAACTCGGCCTCGGTGATGATCGGGACGCGGCGGCGGCCCTGCTCGCGACCTTCGCGGCGGCGCTGCTTCTTGGCCTCCAGGCGGGTCGAGCCCTTGATGGACTGGACCTCGTCGGAGGACGTGGACTCGCTGCGCTCGCGCGCCGGGCGCGGCTCGCGGACCTTGACGACGGTGCGTACGCCGTCCTCCTCGGCCGCCTCGGCGTCGGGGCCGGAGTCACCACTGCGACGGCGACGGCGACGGCGGCGACGGCTGGACGAGGAGCCGAGCTCGGCGTCGTCCGCGTCATCGGCGTCCTCCTCCTCGGCCTCCTCGGCGGCGCCGGTCTCCTCCTCGGCGGACTCGTCGAGGTCGGCGGCCTCACCGCGACGGCGACGACGGCCACCGCGACGGCGACGGCGCGAGGGGCGCTCGCCCGACTCGTCGGCCTCGTCCTCGTCGAGCTCGGCGGCCTCGACCTCGGCGTCCTGCTCCTCGTCGAGGAGCTCGACGTCGGCCAGCGACACGGGGGCGCTGGGCGCGGGCGCGGCGGGCGCGGCGACGGGCTCGGCGGCGGCGCCACGACGGCGGCGGCGACGGCCCGCGGGCTGCTCGACGGGGGCCGGGGCCTGCGCCTCGACCTCGGTCTCGTCCTCGTCCTCCTCGACTTCCTCCGCCTGGGACGCGGCGGCGGCGGCCGCGGCGGCCATGGCGGCGGTCTCCGGGGTCTGGAACATCGGCTCGGCGAAGACCGGGGCCTGGAAGACGGCCACGGCGGGACGCGCGGCGCGGCGGGCGGCGCGGTTCGGAGCCGGGGCCGCGGCCTCGGGC
>NZ_JANFAK020000044.1 GCF_024721315.2 Streptomyces sp. Isolate_45 | reverse complement strand
AGCAGCACCAGGAAGGCCACGTACCCGATCCAGCGCGGCCAGCCGGCCAACCGACGGCGCACGACGCCCGGGGTACGGGCCTGTCGGGGTAGGACCGGGCTTTCGGTCACCTGTGTCATGGCGCTGCCTCCTTGGTGTTCTGAAATCCAGCATTCCTTGCGGGAGTTCAGAACACATCTGCCGAACGGCAGACCCGGGAGGACGTGGTGGCGGACGAGGACCTGATCGGGGTGGGGGTGCGGTTTCAGGGGCGGCCCGCCACGCGGCGCGGGTGCCTGTTCGTGTCCGCGACGCCGCGCCGGGTCTGCGCCTTGCGGGCCAGCAGTTGGACCTCCTGGAACTGACGCCGGTCGGTGGGCTGCGGCTCGCGGACCACCCTGGCCACCTCGGCCAACCCGGCCTGGCGCAGCATCTCGGCGAGGTGATCGGGCGACCACCGGTATGCCGTGGCGACCGCGTGATCGAAGGCCTGCGTCAGGTGGGACGCGTCATCGGTCGCCGAAAAGCCGATCAGGAGGTGGCCGCCAGGAGCCAGCACGCGGTGGAACTCCGCCAGGACGGACGGCAGTTCCCGTGGTGGAGTGTGGATGACGGACCAACGGGAGAGCACGCCGCCCAGCTTGCCGTCGGCGATGTCCAACGCGGCCATCGAGCCCACCTCGAACCGGAGCCCCGGATGGGCCCGTCGGGCCAACTCGATCATCGCGGGAGAGGCGTCGACACCGAACACCACCCGCCCCAACCCGTGGAGATGGGCGGTGATGTGGCCGGGCCCACACCCCAGGTCCGCGACCGGACCATCCCCCTGGGCCTCCACGACCTCGGCGAAGGCACCCAGGATCGCGCGGTCCAGGGGACTGTCGCGCAGCGAGTCGCGGAACATCCGCGCATAGGTGGGGGCGGCAGCGTCGTACGCCTCGCGGACGGTGCTGAGGACATCGTGTTCGACCATGCCGCGACAGTAGTTCCCGGCCCGGGGGAACGGGCGCGTCGCACCGCCCGCCCCTGCCGTCGTGGTGACGGTGGGGGCGGCGGAGCGGTGGCGGCCGGGCGGTACGGACACGGCCGCCGGGGTCGTCGGAGGTGGGTCAGGCGGTGAAGGCCTCGACGAGGGTCCACACGGCGAGAGCGGCCATGCAGACGGCGCCGAACCGCTGGACCGTCTTCAGCGGGACGCGCTGGGCGATGAACCGGCCGACCAGCAGGGCGAGGGCCGAGACCGACATCAGGGCGAGGGCGGAACCGATGGCGGTGGGCAGCCAGCCGTTGGTGGCGGCGAGATTGGCCGTGGTGATCTGGGTGAGGTCGCCCCACTCGCTGATGAAGACGGCCGTGAAAGCGGTCGTGTAGACGGGCCAGAAGCCGGTGACGGTCTTGGCGGCGCCGTTCTCGTCCTCGTCGTCCCCACTGCGCAGCAGCACGACCGCGCCGAACGCGAAGAGGGCGGCGGAGACCAGCTTGACCAGCATGTCCGGGAGCATCCCTAGGAGACTGCCGGCGCCGACGGCGATGGCCACGTGCACGATGAACGCGCTGGAGGTGCCGAACCACACGTACAGCGGGCGCATGCGGGTGCCCATGGCCAGCGAGGCGAACATGGTCTTGTCGGGGAGTTCCGCGAGGAAGATCAGCCCGAAGGCCGTGACGATCGCCAGGGGGTCGAGAGTCATCCCGGTGCTTTCTGCTGGGGCCGGACCGTCAGCTCGAACGACACCCAGGAGGCGACGGGAGAACCACTCGGCCCGGCACGACGGATCGGCCCGCACGTATGCGCGGACCCGGTCATGCTTGGCCGAAGGTCTCGTCCACCACGGCACTGTGTGCCGGGGCCCGATGGCCGGGACGGGTTGCCCTGTCCAGTATGTCGACCAGCGGTATTTCGGGACTACTCCCCTTCGCTGCTCCCATCATAAACGGCTGCCAAAGGGTGCGGGGACGGCGGGTCGGGTGGCGCGCGTCACGGCGGGAGCGCCACCGGGGCCACCTTCGCCAGACCGCTCGGCGACGGCACCTGGCTCACCCGCGACGGGAGGGAAGGGCTCCTGCACCGCTGGGGCGTCCCGGCCTGACGGCCCCCGGAACGAGGACGGGGCCGCAGCCCCCGGCTCGGGCCGCGGCCCCGCCGCCGCTCAAGCCGGGCACTCGGGGGACGTGCTCAGCGCAGTACCGGGATCACGTCCCGCGTCTCGTCCACCTCGATGCCCGTCGCACGGAGGCCGAGCGGTGCCGGCGGCGCCTCGTCGGCGCAGACGGTGCCCCGCGCGGGCACGGCCAGCGTGGCGAGGTAGGCCGTGGCCAAGGCGCTGACGCACGCGCTCCGGTTGTAGGCGGTGTGCCCCTCACCGGCGAAGGTCAGCAGCCGTCCGTTGTCCAGCGCCCCGGCGAGGGCCACGGAGTCCTGGTACGGGGTGTCCGGGTCCCCCGTCGTGCCCAGGACCAGGATCGGGGCCGAACCGGCCGCCCGGTAGGAGCCCTCGTAGCGGCTCGGGCGCTCGGACTGCCACTGGGCGCAGGTGGGCGCGTGATTGTGGTCGTAGGTGGGCGGCCCGAGGCCGACGGGAGGTCCCAGCAGGGGAGCGGAGGCGGCCTGGGCGCCGACCAGGGTGCCGAGCAGCAGCCGGCTCGTCGGGTAGACGCGGTCCGCGCACTCCACGGCCAGGTTGACGTTGAGGAAGTCGAAGGACCCCGGTGAGGGCGGCGACAGCAGGAACGAGACCTGGCGGTTCTGGGCCGCGCGCAGGGCCTGCCCCAGGTAGGGCCAGATCACCTTGCCCGAGTTGATGTTGAACATCAGGCGGTAGGCGAGGGTGTAGCCGGTGGCCGGGCGTCCGCTCGCGGTGATGACGGGCTCGGCGTCCAGTGACCGCTTGAGCCGTTCGAAGGCCCGCCGGGGCTCGCCGTCACCGAACCCGCAGGTGGTGGCGTTCTGCGCGCACCAGTCCAGGAACCGGCCGACCGCCGAGTCCAGGGCGGCGAACTGCCCGGCGTCGTAGACGTACGGCACGTCGGCGTAGGTGCGCGGATCGTAGCCCCCGTCCAGGACCATGGCGCGGACGTGCCGGGGGAACCGGGCGGCGTAGACGGTGCCGACGTAGCTGCCGAAGGAGCGTCCGTAGAAGGAGAGCGTCTCCTCGCCGAGGGCCTGACGCAGCAGGTCGATGTCCTGGGCGTTCGACCCGGTGCCGATGAACGGCACGAGGTTCCCGGCGCGCTCCTGGCAGGCGGTGGCGAAGTCGAGACCCTGCCGGACGGCTTCCCGCAGGGCGCCCGGGCCCGGTACGCCCCGCGCGGCGTCGACGGCGGCGGCGTACTCCCTGTCGTTCCAGCACTCCACCTGTCCGCTGCGCGCCACGCCCCGCATGTCGTACCCGACGACGTCGAAGCGATCGCGGAGGGAGGCGGGGAGCGCGTCGTAGCTGTCGCGGGCGAAGTCGACGCCGGAGTTGCCGGGTCCGCCCGGGTGCAGCAGCAGGACGCCGGTGCGGTGGGACGGGTCGGCCGCGAGCCGCCGGGTGACGGCGAGGGGGATCGTGGCCCCGGTGGGCCGGCGGTGGTCCAGCGGCACCAGGGCGGTCGCGCACTCGAAGCCGTCACCCGGACCGCCGGCGGCCGCCCCGTCGCAGGGGCCCCAGGACAGTACGGGAACGGGCGGGGCGGCGAGCGGCGTCGCCGTCGCCGTCGCGGTGCCGGGCGGGCTCCCGAGGAGCGCGGTGACCGCGATCAGGACGAGGGATATCCCCCACACCACTCGCCTGCGCGGGGCATCAGCCAAACGGGTCTGCATGCGGCGATCCTCCGTCATGGACGTTCCGGAACGAGCGACAACGTAGCCGCCGGGCGCCGCGCCTGTCGGCCCACCAGGAGCGCACTCCTGCCTACCACCATGGGCGGCGCCCGCCTACGACCACGGTTGTACGCTCCCGGAAAACGGCCGGACCGACATCCCGAACCGAACCGCGGATTGGACCATCAGCCGAGGGAGCTCGACGCCCATGGTTCGGATGGCGCATTGCGGCCGACGGCGGCGGGGGATTGGCTGGTCAAGATCAAGACGGCAGGTGCGGGACCGGCACAGGAAGAAGCACATGACACCCCTGCTCGACGGCTGTACGCCCTGGCCCGAGGAATTCGTCGACCGCTACTGGGCGGCCGGGCGCTGGAACGGCAATACGCTCGACAACCTGCTCCGCGGCTGGGCCCTCCAGTACGGACCGCGGACCGCGCTCGTGCACGGCGACACCCGCGTCACGTACGCGAAGCTGAACCGCCGCGTGGACCGCATGGCCGCCGGATTCCGGCTGCGCGGCCTGCGGCCCGGGCAGCGGGTCGTCGTCCAACTGCCGAACGTTCCCGACTTCGTCATCACCGTGTTCGCGCTGATGCGCGTCGGCGCGGTGCCCGTGTTCTGCCCGCTCCCGTACGGCGCGTCCGATGTCGCCGACCTCGTGCAGGTCACCGAGAGCGTCGGCTACGCCGGCCCGTCGACCCACCGGGGCTTCGACCACACGGCGATGGCGGCGGACATCGCGGCCCGAGGACCCTTCCTCCGGCGCGTGTTCACCCTGGAGGCGCCGGGCGCCGCGTCACCGTACGGCGGCTTCACGACCGACCCGGCGGGCTGCTACTACTTCCCGCTGGACTCCATCGACTCCCCGCCCGAGCCGACGCCGGCGCGGAGCGCCGACCAGGTGGCGTTCCTGCTGCTCTCCGACGCCACCACCGGGGCGCCCCACCTCGTTCCGCGCACCCACAACGACTACGCCTACCAGGCACGCGCCGCGGCCGAGCTGGTGTCCCTCACCCAGGACGACGTGTACCTCGCCGCGCTGCCCGCCTCCTCCCACTTCGCCTTCGGCTGCCCCGGCATCGTCGGCACCCTTTCGGTCGGCGGCGCCGTCGTCCTGGTGGAGGACCCGGATCCCGCCGAGTGCCTGCGGGTGATCGAACGGGAACGGGTCACCCTCACGTCGGTGGTGCCCGACCTGGCCCGGCGTTGGCTGGACGTGCTCCCCACCGTCGGGGCCGACTTGAGCAGCCTGCGACTCGTACAGGTCGGCGCCGCACCCACCGACCGGGCCACCGCCGAACGGATGGGCCCCGCACTCGGCTGTGGCCTGCAGCAGGTCTTCGCCATGACCGAGGGGCCGCTCACCCTGACCAGGCCCGGGGACCCGGACGAGACCGTGCTCGGTACCCAGGGCCGCCCGCTCTCGAACGACGACGAACTCCGCATCGTCGACGCCGAGGGCAGGCCCGTGCCCGATGGTGAGCCCGGCGAACTCCTGGCCCGCGGCCCGCACGTCCCCCGGGGCCACTACCGGGCGCCGGAGCACAACGCACGCTCCTTCACCGCCGACGGCTACCTCCGCACGGGCAACCTCGCGCACCGCACCCCGGACGGCAACCTGGTGGTGACCGGCGCCTTCCAGGACGCCTGACCGCACCGTTCACGCGCCCCGGCGCGGGTCGGGCAATATCCGCAGGAGCCGGCCTAGGCTCGGTCCGTGGCACAGGCCGAGCTGCGCGTCGCCGAGGGCGCGGGACCATTCACCACCAGGCGCACCTGGCGGCTTCCCGACGGTCGCGAAGCCGTCTGGGACTCGCGCCTGGCCCGACGCCGCGGCGTGCTCGCGGTGCGCGCACGGGGAGCGTCGAACGCCCGGCACGTGCGCGCCGACGCCGCGACCCTCGTACGACTGCGCCGTCTGAACTCCATCGCCGCCGTCGCCTTCGTGATCGGCGGCGCGCTCTTCGCCGTCGGAGCGGCCCTCGCCCAGTTCGGATCGGGCGACGCGATCACCAGCGCCGCCGTCTACTTCGTCGGCGGCCTGTTCTTCAACACGGGCGGATACGTCTCCCTGCTCCAGGTGATCAACGCCCCCCGGCACGTTCCGTCGGGAGCCGACGCCCTGGTCACCCGGCGGTGGCGGTGGTGGAGCTACGAACCGATGCACCTGGACTGGCTGTGCGTGTTCGCGCTGTTCGCCGGCACGCTGGTGTTCGGGGTGAACCTGCTGGACTCGTTCCTCCAGGGCCTGACCGTCCAGCAGATCAACCGGCTGATCTGGACCCCCGACGTCATCGGCTGCGTGCTGTTCCTGGTGTCGGGGCACCTGTCGTTCGTCGAGGTCTGTCACGGCCGGCTCCGGGTGCTCGCGCACGACCTCGGCTGGTGGATCGTCGCGGTCAACCAGCTCGGCTCCGTCCTGTTCATGATCTCCGCCCTCGCGGCCTTCACCCCCAGGGCGACCGGCAGCGAACTCGACGCGGACATCGCCAACTGGGGCACCCTGCTGGGAGCCCTGTGCTTCTCGGTCGGCGGTGCGCTCCAGTACGCCGAACGGCCCTGACACCGCACCCCGGGCCCTAACGCCTCGGACCCCCGACGGCGTACACCGTGAGACCCGCGACGGCCAGGACGAGGGCCGTCCAGACGCCGGCCGTCGCGTCGGGCGGCAACAGCATCCAGGTCAGCACCTGCGAGGTGACGTCCGGCGCGGACGGGGCCACGAAGGAGACCGACATCCACGCGAACGGCAGGATCCACGCGTACTGCCTCCCGTACCAGGCCGCCCCGAGGGCGACGAGGCCCATCAACCCCGCGCAGTTGCGCACGACGAACCCCGGGGTGGCGGGCTGCCCGCTCAACGTCTGCGCCGCGAGCAGTACCCCGCCGATCAGCACGCCGCAGATCAGTACGTGCGCCGCCCGGCGCGGCATCCAGCGGATCGCTGCCGCCCGGTCCATCGCGAGGTCCTGCCCGCCGAGACCGACGGACACCGCCGTCGCCCCCGCGGCGAGGGCGAGCGTGGACAGCCGCGGATCCCACGGCCCGTCGTCGACCCGGGCGAACGCCCACACCACCGACGCGCTGATCAGCACCGCGGCCAGCGAGGCGGGCACCTGCCGCGAACGCGCGTACAGCGTCAGCCACCTCACCGGGACGCACCGCCGGTCAGCGCTTCGAGCGGATCGCCCGAGCAGGAGACCGCGGCCGTGTGCATGGCGCCGATCCGAACCCGCTGCTCCGCCGGCGGGAGCGCCGTCAACTCCTCCCACACCGGGCGGGCCAGGGCGTCCTGGTCGTCCGCCCCGTGCATGGTCCCGTCGAGCGGCCGGGGCTCCGCACCGAGCACCCAGGCGGCCCCGACGCTCTGCGCGGCGGCGTCCGTGAGCGTGCCGCTCTCGGTGTCGCTGCGCGGACTGCACACCGGGGCCAGGCCCTGACCGATCAGAGCCCGCGTCAGCCCCTCGCCCCGTGCGGCGCCGATCATCCCGTCGTCGAAGTCGACGAGCAGGAACCCCGGCGACCGCTCCGGCGTCCCGCCCAGCGCACGCGGGAGCGTGGCCTCGTGGATGGCGACGGGCGCCCGTTCGCCGAGGGCGTCGCGCAGCAGGCGCAGTGCCTCCTTGCCCGGCCCCGCCAGCTGGTCTAGCCGCGCCCGCCGGGCGGCGGTCACGCACACCTGGCCGTCGCACACCTGCGTCGCCGCGGCCCGGTCGACGACGTACGTACCGCGCGGGTCGGCCGGGAACAGGAGCAGCGCGACGGCCCCGCCCGCCAGCAGCGGGGTGAGGGCGAGCAGTCGGCCGCGCGGGCCGGCGGCGGCCAGCAGCGCGAGGCCCGTCGCGGCCATGCCGAGGAACCAGAGCGCCTGCCCGAGGTGGACGGGAGCGGAGAGCGTCAGGAGCGTTTCGCGTGCCTCCGCCACCGTCGGCGACAGCAGAGAGAGGCGGTTCGGCACGGCGGAGGTCGGCAGCGCCCCGTCCGTCGTCTGCCGGAGGAAACTCGCGAGGAGGAAGGTGCCCACGGCCAGTACGGGCGGGGTGAGCACGGAGGGCAGGACCCGTGCGACCCCCATGCCCAGGACGGCCCCCGCGGCGACCGCGAGCGCCCCCACCAGCGAAATCGGCAGCCAACCGAAGTGGGCGTACGAGGCGTCACCGGCGAGGACTCGCACCGCACCCAGAACGACGAGCAGCCCGAAGGCCGACACCAGCGCGAACGCCGTCGGGCCGGCCAGCGCGGCCGCGCGGTGCGAGGCGGGTCGCGGGGTACTGGTCAGCAGTTCGGACATCCGCGAGCGGTGGTCGCGCAGCCCCTGGAGCGCCCCGAGTCCCACGGCGAGCGGCCACAGGAACACCAGGGGGTACCGGGTCCACATGGCCATGGAGGTCCACTGCGCGGTCCACAGCGCGGTGCCCTTGGTCCACGGCCCGGAAAGCAGGTGCAGGAACGCGAGCGCGGCCAGCAGGACGACGGCGCCGGCCCACGGGGCCACGGAACGCCTCAGCTCGATGAGCGGGATACGGAGGTTCACCAGGCACCCCTCGTGCGCACCGGGTCGACCAGCAGAGCCGAGTAGCCGCGTTCCAACGGGCTGTCGCCCACGTGTTCCGGGCCGCCCGCCGCGGCGAGTTCGCCCGGAGTGCCCTGGAAGACCAGCCGCCCCTCGGCGAACAGCACCACGTCCGTGCAGGCCGCGGCCACGTCCTCCACCAGATGGGTCGAGACGACCACGCAGGCGTCCGTCCCCAACTCCTGGAGCAGTTCGCGCAGGCGCAGCCGCTGCGCCGGGTCCAGGCCGACCGTCGGCTCGTCCAGCAGCAGGATCGACGGGTCGTTGACGATGGCCTGGGCGATGCCGGCCCGCCGCACCATCCCGCCCGACAGGGTCTTCATCCGCTCGTCCGCGCGGTCGGCCAGGCCGACCCGCTCCACGGCACGCTGCACCGCGGCCGGGATGTCGGCCGTGGGCACCTCCTTCAGCCACGCCATGTACTCGACGAACTCGCGTACGGTGAAACGCTTGTAGTAGCCGAACTCCTGCGGCAGGTAGCCGATCCGGCGGCGCAGCGCACGGAACTCGCCCCGCCCGCCAACGGACTCCCCGAGCAGCTCCAGCTCACCCCCGGCGGGGCGCAGCACGGTGGCCAGCGCCCGGATGAGGGTGGTCTTCCCCGCACCGTTGGGACCGAGGAGGCCGTGTACCCCGGTACCCAGCGACAGGTCGAGCCCGTCGACGGCCATCCGGTTCCGACCGACCCTGACCTTCAATGCGGTCGCCCGGATCTCCCAGGCGTAGGCCGTGGGGGCGATGTCGTCCCTGCTCATTGCGGGCATCGTGCGCTTCCTCTTGTCTCGTGGGGTGGTTCGGGGGAGTTCCGGAGCGGTCCGCGGGCTCAACGCCGCTCACCCGGCCCGGTGTACGCGCCCCTGCGGGCGATCACCACGACGACGCCGAGCGCGAGGAGCAGACCCCACACCGGCAGCCCGTCCGCCTGCAGGGCGACCGCCGTACGGCTGGTGGCCAGGGTCGGCGCCACCACCACCGCGACCCATACGGCCACCAGGGCGACGGCGGCGCGGGTCACGCCGATCACCGCGCCGAGGGCCAGGGTCAGCGAGGTGAAGGCCAGACAGGGCAGCAGCCATTGCGCGGCCGACAACCCTGTCGTCCAACCCCCCGCGAGCAGCGCGGGAATCACCACGGCGAGGACGGAGGCGGTGCGCCGCAACACCAGTTGCAGACCCGCCCGGGGGGTGGACGCCGTCAGCTCGTACGCGGGATCCAGCCCGCGCGACCACGAGGCGGCCACGCCGCCCACGGGCAGGACGGGCGCGAGCAACAGCACCAGGGACACCTGACCGGAGCCGGGTCCCGCCAGGTCCAGCAGCAGTGCGAGCAGGGTCACGGCGAGGACCATGGCCAACCACGGGGTCATGGCGGGCGTCGTCCACGCCCGCAGCCGTGCCCGGCGTCGGCGCGGCGGCGCCGGGACGACCGAGTCCAGTTGGGGTGAGAGATCGGACCAGACGGCTTCGGTCAGCGCGACCACGGCGGGTGCCCGCGTCGTGACGGCGGCCGACAGCCGGTCGCGGCAGACCCGGCAGCCCTCCAAGTGGGCCTCCAGGGCCCACACCTCGTCCACGAGGAGGCTCGTGTCGCCGCGGGCGTACCCGTCGATGAGTCGTGCCGACGCGTGTTCCCCGTTCATGCCAGCTCCTTCCGCATCGCGATCCTGGCCCGGCGGGCGCGGGTCTTGACCGTTCCCTCGGGCAGTCCGAGCAGAACGGAGGTCTCCCGGACGGACAGTCCGTCGAGCACCATGGCCTGCAACACCTCTCTGAGTTCCGGCGCCAGGCGCCGCAGCGCGTCACCGACGTCGCCGCCGACGGTGGCCACCAGTGCCTCCTCCTCGGCCGCGGGTGCCGCGGCGAGCGGAGCGTAGGCGAGCGGCGGCTCCGCGTGGTGGGCCCTGCGCCGGAACGCGTCGACGAGCCGGCGGGCCGCGATCGTCCACAGCCAGCCGACGGCCGTTCCCCCGGTCCGACTTCCGGAGAAGGAGCCCGCCGCCCGCCACACCGCCAGGTACGTCTCCTGCATGACCTCGGCGACGATCTGCTGGTCGTCGCAGCGGCGCCGCAGCCGCACCGCCAGCCAGGGCGACGTGCGGCGGTACAACTCCTCGAAGGCGGCCCGGTCGCCCCGGGCCACCCGCCGCAGGAGATGCTCCTCGTCCAGTTCTTGCGGCGCTGCCGCCCACACTCGTTTCACACCTGCTAGACGTACGTCGGGGACGGCGGGTTTTCCCTCGGAGGTGATCCGGGTCACATCGCGGAAAGTGCGACCATCCGATCCACGGCCCTGCGCTTTGTCCTCCTTTGAGTGAAAGACCCTCCGGGTAGCCGCACTTCACGCCCCGAAGCGCGCCATGGTCTCTTCAGAGGAAACGGACTCATGGACGGGAACGGGACATTGCACCTGAGGCGTACCGGAACGATCCTGGGCGCGGCCGCGCTCACCCTGCTCACCCTGCCGGCCGACGCGCACGCCGCGGCCGTCGCCTGCGGGGGAGGGGTGTCCACCGGCCGGGTAGCCGTCAACGGCTGCATCAGCGCCCAACGGGGTTCCGCCGGCAGGTTCCCCACGCGGGACGTCACGGCACACATCAAGGCGCGCAACACGGGATCCAAGGCGTTGAACGTCACCTACGAGGCGTACTTCCGCGTGGTCGACGGCGGTCACTGGGAGAAGATCGGCAGCGGTCGCGCGCACGTCCGGGCGGGCGAGTCCATCGGCCCCGTCGAAGTGGGAAGCACCACCCGTGTGTGCGGCCCGGTGAAGGTCGAGATCCGCGTGCACGCCCGCGCCGATGGCGCCGCCTGGAGCGGCTGGTCCCCCGCGACCACGAAGCAGTGCCAGACCTGAGCGTCCGGACGCTCTGCCGGAGGGGGCCGGCGGAGTACGCCGGTCCCCGCCGGTCCGCCGTCCACCGGATGGCCGCTCGGCCCGCTCTCCATCGCCGTGCCCGCATCGGATAGCCGGGCGGTAAGGGCTTGATATCGGGGGCTTCCAGACTCGTGCGCATCGCGCCGGGGGGTTCCCGGCGCACCGTCCCTGGAGGATTCCGATGCGTCGTCAACTCACCGCCGTGACCGCCGCCGTGGCGGCCGCCGTCGTCGCCCTGGCCACCCCGGCCGCCGCCGCCCCCGCGGACAAGGCACAGGTCCTCAGCGGTTGGACGCAGACCAGCGCGGCGAGCCACAACTCCTGGGTGGCCGCGCGCGCCAACCAGGGCAACTGGTCCGCCTACGGCTTCGACTGGTCGACCGACTACTGCTCGTCCTCCCCGGACAACCCGTTCGGCTTCCCCTTCCAGACCTCCTGCGCCCGCCACGACTTCGGTTACCGCAACTACAAGGCGGCAGGATCGTTCAGCGCCAACAAGGCGCGGCTCGACGACGCCTTCCACGCCGACCTCAAGCGGGTCTGTACCGCCTACACGGGAGCGAAGCGCACCTCGTGCGACTCGACGGCCTGGACCTACTACCAGGCCGTCAAGGTCTTCGGGAAGACCGCCGCCGTGGACAACGGCGCCGTCGCCTGACCCGGCCGGCAGAGCCACCGCGACCGCCTCCGGGAACACCGCCCGACGCCCGGAGGCGACCGGGCGCGGCACGGAGGAGGATGGGCACATGCGATGGCGTGCGCGCGGTGCGTCGGCGGCCGCGCTGGGTGTCCTGCTCCTGGTGGCGGCGACGCCCGGGCCCGACGGCGGGGACACCGGACAGCGGGTGGACATCGGTGGCGGGCGCGGCCTCCACCTGCGGTGTGCGGGCTCCGGGAGCCCGACCGTCGTGCTGCTGTCCGGACTCCACGAGTCCTCCGACCCGTGGTCGCTGACCGAGACCACCCCGCCCGTGCCGAAAGCGCCGGCGGTGCTGCCCGGCGTGGCCGCGTTCACCCGGGTGTGCACGTACGACCGGCCCGGCACCATCCGCTACACGCAGCCACCGACGCTCACCACCCGCAGCACGCCCGTACGGGGAACCCGGGCGCTGCCCGACATGGTCCAGGACCTGGACCGGGTCCTGGGCGCCGGCCGGGTACCGGGCCCGTACCTGCTGGTGGGGCACTCCTTCGGAGGGATGCTCGCCCTGCGGTACGCGCAGGAGCACCCCGAGCGGACGCGCGGGTTGGTCCTCGTCGACGCCCTGGGGCCCGGTCTGAAGCCGGCGATGGGTCCGGACTGGGCGGCGTACGTCGCGTCCCTGCGCCACCCCGGCACGCCCTTCGACACCGACCCGAACTTCGAACAGGTCGACATCGACGCCGGCGTCGACGACATCGATCGGGGCGGCCCGCTCCCACCGGTCCCGGTCGCGGTGCTCAGCAAGACCGCACCCTTCGCAGCGCCGGCCACCATGGACAAGGCCCTGCTCGCGAAGCTGGAAACGGCCTGGCCCAAGGCCCAGCAGGCGCTGGTCGGGCTGCGACCGCAGACCCCGCACCTACTGGCGACCGGCAGCGACCACTACGTCCAGCTCCACGACCCCGACCTCACGATCGCGGCGATCCGTCTGGTCGCCGACCGGGCCGCGACCCTGCCCGAGCCGAAGCCGGCCGCCCGCTGAACACCGGCGAGGGGCCGGGGCGATCGGTCAGGATTCGAGAAGCCCCGGACGATGCCCGGCGCCTAACGTCGTGGGCATGGCATCCATCGAGACCGTGACCCTGGAGGTGGCCGACACCACGGCCGCCCGGCACTTCTACACGACCGCCTTCGGCCTGGACGCGCGGCTGCGGCTGCGGGCCGCGCAGGCACCCACGACCGGCTTCCGCGGCCACACGCTCTCCCTCACCGTGTCCCAGCCGGCCGACGTCGACCTCCTCGTCGGCGCCGCCCTCGACGCCGGCGCCACCTCGCTGAAGCCCGCCACGAAGTCCTTCTGGGGCTACGGAGGCGTCGTGCGGGCCCCGGACGGCGCCATCTGGAAGGTCGCGACCTCGGCGAAGAAGGACACCGGGCCCGCCACCCGCGACTTCGACGCGTTCGTCCTGCTGCTGGGCGTCCGCGACATCGCCGCGAGCAAGCGGTTCTACCTCGACCAGGGCCTGACCGTCGCCAAGAGCTTCGGCCCCATGTACGTCGAGTTCGCCGTCGGGGACGGTCCCGTCAAGCTGGCCCTGTACCGGCGCCGCGCGCTGGCCAAGGACGTCGGTGTCACCCCGGAGGGCACCGGTTCGCACCGGATCGCCCTCGGGGGCACGGGTGGCGCCTTCACCGACCCCGACGGGTTCGCCTGGGAGGAGGCCGCGACGCCCTCGCTCACCGCGTGACGCGGCGCCGACCGACGCCCGGTCGGGGTCGGTGGGGCGCCTGCGGCCGGGCCGTCGTACGCACCGAGCTGCTGCCGCCGGACTCCGGAGCCCGGGGGCGGCGCCGGAGCGGCGCCGCCGGGGGCCTGCCGGTTCCCCGGGTCCCGTGTCGAGCGGGCGGGGAAGTATCCGGGTGCCGTACGGAATCCGGGCGGCAGCCCGCGGTACGACCGGACCCGGTCGCGTGGCACAGGGGGGGGAAGGCCCCCGCGACCCGGGTCCGCTGCGAGAGGTCCTCAGGTTCGGGAACGTCTCGTACCAGCGCGTGTATCCACCCCGTTCGATCCCGAACGAGCCCCGATGCCGATGATTTGGGGCACTGGCCGTTCACCTGGTGAAGCCGTCCGATCGGAGCCCGACCCCATGGACGGGCCTGTGCTTCGCGGGCCGCGCGGGATGTGGTGGACTTGTCCCCGGGCCGCCCGAGGATCGCGGCGTGGCCCAAGGGCGGACTGAGATGGGGCTGGGATGAGCAAGCCGGCGGAGACACGCGCGGGTGCCGGGGCGACGGGGGCGGTGGGGGAGCCGGAACTGCGCCAGCTCCTCGCCGGGCTGACGGCCGTACGCGACGGTGATTTCGGTACCCGGCTGCCGGACGAGGCAGACGGCCTCCTCGGCGAGATCGCGACGGTCTTCAACGGAATGGTCGATCAACTGTCCCTGTTCACCTCGGAGGTGACGCGCGTCGCCCGGGAGGTCGGCACGGAGGGAACGTTGGGAGGGCAGGCCGTGGTGCCCGGGGTGTCGGGTACGTGGGCCGATCTGACGGACTCCGTGAACGCCATGGCCGGCAACCTCACGACCCAGGTGCGGGACATCGCCCAGGTGGCCACGGCGGTGGCGCGCGGCGACCTGTCGCAGAAGATCGACGTCGCGGCCCGGGGAGAGATCCTGGAGCTGAAGGACACCGTCAACACGATGGTCGATCAGCTGTCCTCCTTCGCCGACGAGGTCACCCGCGTGGCGCGCGAGGTGGGCAGCGAAGGACGCCTCGGCGGCCAGGCCGAGGTCCCCGGCGTCGCCGGGGTGTGGCGCGACCTCACCGACTCGGTCAACTTCATGGCCGGCAACCTCACCGACCAGGTCCGCAACATCGCCCAGGTGACCACGGCGGTGGCCCAGGGCGACCTGTCCCAGAAGATCGCCGTCGACGCCCGCGGCGAGATCCTGGAACTCAAGAACACCATCAACACGATGGTCGACCAGTTGTCCGCGTTCGCGGGAGAAGTCACCCGCATGGCGCGCGAGGTCGGCACCGAAGGAATCCTCGGCGGTCAGGCCGACGTGAAGGGCGTCTCGGGCACCTGGCGGGACCTGACCGACTCGGTCAACTTCATGGCCGGGAACCTGACCTCGCAGGTGCGCTCCATCGCCCAGGTGGCCACCGCGGTGGCACAGGGCGACCTGTCCCAGAAGGTCCGGGTGAACGCGCGCGGCGAGATCCTGGAGCTGAAGACCACCATCAACACGATGGTCGACCAGTTGTCGGCGTTCGCCGACGAGGTCACCCGCGTGGCCCGCGAGGTGGGCACGGACGGCCGGCTCGGAGGTCAGGCCGACGTGAAGGGCGTCTCGGGCACCTGGCGGGACCTGACCGACTCGGTCAACTTCATGGCCGACAACCTGACGGCGCAGGTCCGCTCGATCGCGGAGGTCACCACCGCGGTCGCCCAGGGCGACCTGTCGCAGAAGATCCGCGTCGACGCGCGCGGCGAGATCCTGGAGCTGAAGGAAACCATCAACACGATGGTCGACCAGCTGTCGGCGTTCGCCGACGAGGTCACCCGCGTCGCCCGCGAGGTCGGCACCGAGGGCAACCTGGGCGGTCAGGCCACCGTCCGGGGCGTCTCGGGCACCTGGAAGGACCTCACCGACAACGTCAACGTCATGGCGTCCAACCTGACGGGCCAGGTCCGTTCCATCGCCCAGGTCGCCACCGCCGTCGCGCGCGGCGACCTCTCGCAGAAGATCACCGTCGAGGCCAAGGGCGAGGTCGCCGCACTGGCCGGGGTGATCAACACGATGGTCGACACGCTGTCGGCGTTCGCCGACGAGGTGACCCGCGTGGCGCGCGAGGTCGGCACCGAGGGCCGGCTCGGGGGACAGGCCCGGGTGCCCAACGTGGCGGGTACCTGGAAGGACCTCACCGACAACGTCAACTCCATGGCGAACAACCTCACCGGTCAGGTCCGCAACATCGCCCTCGTGACCACCGCCGTCGCCAACGGAGACCTCTCCAAGAAGATCGACGTGGACGCGCGCGGCGAGATCCTGGAGCTGAAGACCACCATCAACACCATGGTCGATCAGCTGTCCTCCTTCGCCGCCGAGGTCACCCGAGTGGCCCGAGAGGTCGGCAGCGAGGGCCGCCTCGGCGGTCAGGCCGAGGTCGAGGGCGTCTCGGGGACGTGGAAGCGGCTCACCGAGAACGTCAACGAACTCGCCGGGAACCTCACCCAGCAGGTCCGCGCCATCGCCGAGGTCGCCAGCGCCGTCGCGGAGGGCGACCTCACCAGGTCCATCACCGTCGACGCCTCCGGCGAGGTCGCCGAACTCAAGGACAACATCAACTCGATGGTCGGCTCGCTGCGCGAGACCACCCGCGCCAACCAGGAACAGGACTGGCTCAAGTCCAACCTGGCGCAGATCTCCGGCCTGATGCAAGGACACCGCGACCTGGCCGTCGTCGCCGAGCTCGTCATGGACGAGCTCACCCCCCTGGTCGACGCCAGCTACGGCGCCTTCTACCTCGGCGAAGAGGCCGACGGCCAGGCCTGGCTCACCCTGATCGGCTCCTACGGCCGGCCCACCGACAGCCCCCAGCGGATCAAGCACGGCGAAACCCTGGTCGGGCAGGCCGCACGCAGCCGCCGCATCCTGGCCACCGACAACGTGCCGCCCGGCTACCTCATCTCCTCCGGGCTCGGCGCCGCCGCTCCCGCCAACCTCATCGTCCTGCCCATCCTCGTCGAGGACCAGGTGCTCGGCGTCATCGAGCTCGCCTCCTTCAGCCCCTTCACGCCCGTGCACCGCGACTTCCTCGGCCGCCTGATGGAGACCGTCGGCGTCAACGTCAGCACCATCGTCGCCAACGCCCGCACCGACGAGCTCCTCGGCGAGTCCCAGCGCCTCACCGGCGAACTCCAGGCCCGCTCCGAGCAGCTCCAGGTCCAGCAGGACGAACTGCAACGCTCCAACGCCGAGCTGGAGGAGAAGGCCGCCCTCCTCGCCACCCAGAACCGCGACATCGAGACGAAGAACCTGGAGATCGAACAGGCCAGGCAGGAACTGGAGGACCGGGCCCGGCAACTGTCCCTGGCCTCCAAGTACAAGTCGGAGTTCCTGGCCAACATGAGCCACGAACTGCGCACCCCGCTGAACAGCCTGCTGATCCTCGCCCAGCTCCTCTCCCAGAACCCGAGCCGCAACCTCACCCCCAAGCAGGTCGAGTACGCCGGCATCATCCACTCCGCCGGCTCCGACCTCCTCCAGCTCATCAACGACATCCTCGACCTGTCCAAGGTCGAGGCCGGCAAGATGGACATCAACCCCGAGCGGGTCTCCCTCAAGAAGCTGCTCGACTACGTCGAAGCCTCGTTCAGGCCCCTGACCAGTCAAAAGGGCCTCGATTTCGACATCACGACCGCGACGGGCGTACCGGTGGACCTCCTCACCGACGACGCGCGCCTGCAACAGATCCTGCGCAACCTGCTCTCCAACGCCGTGAAGTTCACCGAACGCGGCCAGGTCCAGGTACGGATCGAACCGGCGTCCCCGACGGAGATCCCCGCGGAGCTCGCCCGCTCCGGATCCGTCGTCGCCTTCCGGGTCATCGACACCGGCATCGGGATCGCCGAGCAGCAGCTGGAGGTCATCTTCGCCGCCTTCCAGCAGGCGGACGGCACCACCAGCCGCAAGTACGGAGGTACCGGCCTCGGTCTGTCCATCACCCGGGAGATCGCCCGCCTGCTCGGCGGCGCGGTGACCGCGCGCAGCGTTCCGGGCGAAGGCTCCACCTTCACCCTCTACCTCCCCGTCTCCCGCCCCGACCTCGTCGATCGTGAGACGGCCGTCCCGGCGCCGGAAGCGTCCGACGGCGACCCGGGCGAGCAGTACGGCGACAGCGCTCCGGCCGAGGACACCCGCCACCCCCGACGCCTGCTGGTGATCGAACAGCGCAGCAACGGCCTCCTGAGCCTCGTCGCCGAGAGCGCCGCGGCCGACCTGAGCGCCGGCCGGGCGACCACCGGCCCGGCCGGCCAAGCCGTGGTCGTCACCGCCGTCACCGCGGCCGACGCGGCCGACGTCCTCGCACAGTCGCCCTTCCACTGCGTGGTCCTCGAACTCGACCCCGACGGCGAAGCCGTCCGCTTCCTCCAGGACCTCGCCGGCGACACGGCCCTCGCCTCCATGCCGGTCCTCGCGCACGACAACCGCCGCATGACCCGCGCGCAGCAGGAGGAGATCGCGCTCCGCGCGACCACCCAGCCGCTCGAAGTGCTCTCCAGCCTCGACGAACTACGCGAACGCATCGCCCTGCACCTGTCGGCGGAACGCCCCGGGGACGCCCTGCCCCTCGTGCGCCTCGACGCCGACCTCGCCGCACCCGAGCATCCCGTCGTGGACACCGGCCTGGCCGGCCGCTCCGTCCTGGTCGTCGACGACGACCCGCGCAACCTGTACGCGATCAGCGGGATCCTGGAACTGCACGGCCTGCAGGTCCTCCACGCCGAGAACGGCCGCAAGGGCATCGAGACGCTGACCAGCACCCCGGGGATCGATCTGATCCTGATGGACGTGATGATGCCGGAACTGGACGGCTACGCGGCGACGGCGGAGATCAGGCGCATGCCCCGGTACGTCGACCTGCCCATCATCTCCGTCACCGCCAAGGCCATGCCCGGAGACCGGGAGAAGAGCCTCGCCTCCGGGGCCAGCGACTACGTCACCAAGCCCGTCGACGCCAACGACCTCATCCTCCGCCTGCGCAGGTGGCTGCCCTCGCAAGGAACCCCGCACGCCCCCCGGGGCTGACCCCGCCACCCGGCCCACCCCACGGAGAAGACCGACGCACGGTGAACACCAACCCCGGCGAACCCACCGCCCCCCAGCCGCACCACCACGACCGGAACGTCACGGACACCGCCGCGCAGGCGGTGCCCGCCGCACGCGCGTCCCGGCCGCTGCCCCAAGACCCGCCGCCGGCACCGGCGCCCGGCACCGAGCCCCGTGGGGCGGGACGCCTCGCCGCCACCGTGGAGCGGCTGCGCCAGGAGGCGTTGGAGGCACAGTCGGCCGCCGAGGGACGAGCACTGGTCGAGATGGCCAAGGGCATCCTGGTGGGGCGCCTGGGATGCGGCCCCACGGAAGCCTCCCGACAGCTGACCACGCTGGCCGAACAGTCCGGCACCACCGTCCTCGCCCTCGCCGTCGACGTCATCAACCAGTCCGCCCGCGACCGCGTCAGCGAGATCGCGCAGCACTTCCTCGAAACCGCCGTCGGGCCCCCCGGACCCGACAACACGGCACCGGCCGTCCGCCTGCGCACAGCCGAGAGCAGCGTGCTCGCCGCCACCGACTCCCAAGCCGTCGCCACCGCCCTGCTGGAGAACGCGCTCCGCCCCCTGGGCGCCCACGGCGTCGCCATCTGGATCGCCGCGGCCGACTCCTCCCTGACCCTGGTGGGCCAGGCCGGCTTCACCCAGGAGGACGCCGCCCGCTGGCGCTACGTACCGCCCGAGGTCGCCACCTGCGCCCGCCTCGCGTTGACCAACCGGGACCTCACGGTCGTCACCAGCCTGTCCGAGGCCGGCATCCCCACCATCGGCCGACGGCCGCACCCCGACGGCGGACGCGTCACGGTCCCCGCCGGCACCGGCGGACGCATCCACGGCGTCCTGGAGATCGCCTGGCCCCAGGCGCTGCCCCCGCAGCCCCCACAGGTCCTGCGCCAGCTGGAGGCCCTGGCCGAGCTGTGCGCCCACACCCTGGAGGAGCACTTCCCCCACCCGGCCACCACCGCTGCCGACGCCCCCCACCCGGGAGCCGTGGCCGAACTCACCGACCTCACCGACCACCTCCGCGACCCCGCCCTCGTCCTCACCCCCGCCCTCGGCAACGACGGCCGCCTCGCCGACTTCCGCATCCACCACACCAACAGCCGCTTCGTGGACCCCGCCGGACGACCCCGGTCGATCGTCACCGGAGCCCGCTTCCTGGAGGCGTACCCCGCGGCAGCCGAGGACGGCGGCCTCTTCGACAAACTGGAGCGGGCCTACGCCACCGGGGAGGCCTGCCAGGTCCTCAGTACGGCGCTGACCGCGTTCGTCGGCGACGTGCCCCTCACCACCGTCGCCGACGTGAGCATCACCCGCCACGGCGCGGCGCTCCTCCTCATCTGGAAGATCGAGGACGAGACCGCACGCCTGGCCGGCCTGCTGCAACACGCCCAACGACTCGGCAGGGTGGGTGGCTTCGAACAGAACGTGACCACCGGCAAGACCACCTGGAACGGCCAGCTCTTCACCCTCTTCGGCCTCCCCCTCACGGCCTCACCCGTGGCCCTCGAAGACCTCGCCACCCACGCCCACCCCCACGACGTCGACTCCATCGGCCGGTTCCTGCGCACCCTCCTGCACCGCCGACGCGAATCGTCGGTTGACTTCCGCCTCCTGCGCCCGGACGGCATCACCCGCCACATCCGCATGGTGGCCGAGCCCGTCCTGGACGACCGGGGCCACCTCCACGCGATCCGGGGTGCCTGCCAGGACGTCTCCTCCCAGCACTGGACCGAGGTCGCCCTGGCCGCGACGCGGGACCAACTCGCCGACAGCGAAGCCGAATCCGCCGACCGCAACAGGCTCGCGCTACAACTCCAGCAGGCCATCATGCCGCCCGCCCCAGCCCCCCTGGAGGTACCGGGACTGCGCATCGCCGTCCGCTACAGACCGGCGGAAACCGAGGCGTTCGTCGGCGGCGACTGGTACGACTCCGTCGTCCTGCCCGACAACAAGATCCTCCTCAGCGTCGGTGACGTCGCGGGCCACGGCGTCCGGGCCGCCACCGGCATGGTCGTCCTCCGCAACGCCCTACGCGGCCTCGCCGTCACCGGCGCCGGCCCCGCGCAACTGCTCACCTGGCTCAACAGCGTCGCCTTCCACCTCACCAGCCACCTCACCGCCACCGCCGTATGCGGCATCTTCGACCCGGAAACCCGCACCCTGCGGTGGGCCCGCGCGGGCCACCTGCCACCCGTCCTGGTCCGTGGCACACGAGCCGGCGCCTTCCCCCTCACGGGAGGCATGCTCCTCGGAGCGATACCCGAGCCGACCTTCGTCGAGGAAGAGGTACAACTCCAAGCCGACGACGTCCTCCTCATGTACACCGACGGCCTCGTCGAACGCCGCGACATCGCGGTCACCGACTCCCTGTCGCAGCTCCTCACCGTCGCGTCCCGAACCGCCGACTCCCTCGAAAAGCGCCTCGACAACATGCTGATCCACACCGCGTCCGACACCGACGACGACACCTGCCTCATCGGAATCGAGGTGCACTGACGAGCCACCGCCGGCCGGCGGCGACCCGGGCAGGGTGAAGGGCGGGCGCGGACCGGTCGGCGTTCGAATTCCTCCCGGACCAGCAGGGCCCGGTAGCAGGCGGCCGGCGCGGCCGGGTCGGGAGTGCCGATGACAAAGGCGCCGAGCACCGTCGTCATGCCCCGCCCCTGCCCATGGTGGCGCCCCCTACGCCTTCGGACGGTTACCGGGGACCGTGCAGCTCCTGCTGCCACAAGGCCTCGCAGAGCAGGTCCAGGCCCTGACGCAGGTGGCGGCGGTAGGTGCCGTACGGAAGTCCGAGGCGACGGGCCGCCGCCTCCTGCGTGGGCGCTCCCGAGAAGTGGCCCGCCGTGAGGGCCTCGCGGGCGCGCGCTCCGCGCGGGTCGAGGGCGAGGTCGTCGACGGCCTCGCGCAGCAGCGTGCGCAACGCACCGACGGGTTCGTCGCAGTCGGCCACGAGCCGCGTACGCAACAGGGCGCAGGCGGCGAAGCCGCTCCCATCGCGCCAGTGCGCCAACGCCTCGCGCACGGCCTGGTCGAACGCGCTGCGCGAAACGGGCGACGGCCCGGACAGGACGGGGACATCGGTCATGTCGGTGGCCGATATGAACCGCTTCAGCCATGCCTCCACCGGCGTCCGCCGCCAGTCGACGCCGAACAGCCCGTAGGTGTGCGCGCCGACCCGAGGCCGTGCCCCGGTGTCGGTGAGGGTGCCCTTGACGCGTTCGGCCCAGGTTTCGGCGTCCTGGTAGACGGCGAAACCGTAGGCGCGGCCGCGCGCCCGGGCCGCCTCCGCCTGGGCCCGGGAACTGCTCAGGTCGATGACGCGCGAGGGCACCTGGTACCGCTCGGGGTAGATCGAGAAGCGGCTTATGCCGATCTCCTCGCCGGGACCCACCGGTGCGGTGGCGTCCGTGTACCGCCACGCGGCGGCGACGACCGGGTCGGTGGCCAGGTCCTGCGGGTCGGGAGGAGCCGGCAAGGCCAGTCGCGCGGTGAACGCCACGATCCGACCCGTGCTCACGAGGCGGTAGACGCTGAAGGCCCGCGGCTGGCGCCGCGCCCAGTAACGGACCAGTTCCGCGGAGGCGGCCCCCTCGGTCTCCTCGGCCATGGCCAGCACGACGTCGAGATCGTCCGGATGCAGAGGGCGGTCGTGCACCTCGTCCTCCCGGGACCAGGTACGCAGGCGCGTCAGGGCCTCACCCTCCCGGAAGAGGTAGAAGAGCTCGTCGGTGACCGTCCACCCCCGATCCTCGGGGCCCTCGCGCAGGAGGCGCAGGTACTCGTCGGCCAGCCGCCGGCGCATCGTCTCGAACGCGTTCGGCGCCCGCCACCGCAGGTCGGCGGCCAGCGTCTCGCGCGCGGCGTCGTGCGGATGGAGCCCCCGGAGCGTGGACTCCATGAAGGGGAGGTCCCTCAGCCAGGAGAACAGCGGGTGGGCGTCCTCGGCGGGCAGCACCGCGGCGAGGAGTTCCTCGGACGTCGAGTGCGCCTGCGCCGCCACTTCCAGGGCGCGGCGGTGGGCGGCCGTCGGCACCTCACCGATCAACCCGGCCAGCAGGGTGCGCAGGACGTCCGCCGAGGGGGCCCAGATCTCCTCACTGCCGCAGCCGGCCGACCCCGCCGCCGCCGCGAGGGACAGGGCCAGCGGGTTGCCGCCGGCGAAGCGGAGCACCCGGTCCCGCAGTTCGGGCCGGATGTTCGCTGTAACCAACAGGTGCCGGGCCTGCTCGGCGGAGAACGGTTCCAGCTCGGTCACGTGCAGGAGCCGGGACCAGGCGGGGTCGGCGGTCCACTGCGGCTGCGGCGCGCGCCGTCCGGCCAGGACGACCAGGGTGTCGTCCGCGGCCCGCGGCAGGAAGCGGTGCCACAGCCAGCTCTCCAGCCACTGGCAGTGCTCGAAGGAGTCGACGAACAGGACCGTGCCCGGAACGTCCAGGAACGGCCCGGCGGCACGTTCGAAATCGGCCGGGTCCCGGCTGACGAACCGGCCGTCGAGCTCGACGATCAGGCGCCCCGCCGTGCGGGCGTGATCCGCCAGCCGTCGCAGCAGCGTCGACTTGCCGATGCCGCCCGGCCCGCACACGTAGAACGCGAACGGCGCCTGCGGATTCCCGGCCAAAGCCTCCCCGAATCGGCCGAGTTCCTCGTCCCGGCCGACGAAGGCCCGTACGCGCGCTCGGCTCAGTCTTTCCCCCACGGACACCATGGCGGCCAACCCCCTTGTTCCAGCGTCTGAGAAGCACACGATCCGGCTCCGACCGGCCGGGGCCCTGTCGCGCACTCGTGGGAATGAGGTGTGGCACCCGACGTCAGGGAGGCCGAATCCGCCTCCGGGCCGCTTCTCCGGTGGAGATGGTAACGGAGACGTCGGGCGCCGGGACGTGAGGTGCGGGACCGCGCCCAGGACGAACGCGTTACCCGCACGGCAAGTTGGGCGCCCCCCACAGAGGCCGACCGCATCACTTGATGAGGCCGAGGTTCCCGTCGTCGGGGTGGCCGTCGACGAGGAGGGTGGTCTCCTCGACGCGCTGGAAGCGGCCGTCCTCGGCCAGCCGGGCGAAGAGGAACACCTCGGTGCGCGAGGTGCGGCCGTTGTGTTGGCTGATGGTGACGGTGTGGCGGTCGGCGTAGTTCTGTCCGTCGCGGAGCTCGTCGTGTACCTCGATGTGTCCGCTGCGGACCAGGGTGCGCAGGCGCGTCATGTGCTGGGTGAAGGCGGCCCGGTCGCTCCACACCCCGTTGGTGCGCTGACGGTAGTCAGGGGTGAAATGCCTGTCGATGGCCTCGGAGAGGTCGAGACCCGGGGTGAACAGCAGGTCGTTGATGGCTCGGGTGATGTCGGTGGTCTGTGTCATCGCTGTCTACGCCCAAGGGGTGAGGGGGTGAGGAGAGGTGCGGGGCAGGGGGAGAGGGGACGTCACTCGCGGGCGGTGGCGCCTTCGGGGACGGGCGTGAAGTCGAGGGGCAGGGCGACAGGACCCCGCGTGTACAGGCCGCTCTCCCGGTATTGGAAGCCGGGGCTGAACCGGACCCGGTCGAGCAGCGGCAGAAGCATCGCGGCGACGGTCTCGATCTCGGCGCGGGCGAAGGCCGTGCCGACGCACTGGTGGAGCCCGGTGCCGAAGGCCAGGTGCTGGGCGGCCGCGGTGAAGGAGCGGGCGGTGCCCAGGTCGGGGCGGTGGATGTCGAAGGTGTCCGGGGCGGTGAAAGCCTCCGGGTCACGGTTCGCCGCGCCGATCATGCAGAAGACGGTGGCACCCGCCGGGACGGTGGTGCCGGCGAACACGGCGTCCCCCTCGGCCTGGCGGGGGATGAGCTGGACCGGCGGGGTGTAGCGCAGGGTCTCGGCGATCGCGGCGGGCAGCAGGTCCGGATCCCGGCGGACCTGCGCCATCTGTTCGGGGTGGTCGATGAGGTGCTTGAAGAGCAGGGCGAGCGTCTTGTCCGCGGGCTCGGTCGCCGCGGCCAGCACGTTGATGATCAGCGCGGTGACGTCGCGATCACTCATGACGATGCCGTCGAACTCGGCGGTGCACAACCGCGATATCAGATCGTCGCCGGGGTGTTCGCGCCGCCGCTCGATGACGGGGAGGAGATGGGCCTCCAGCCGTTCGGCGCAGTCCAGACAGTGCCGGCGGCGCTCGGGAGTGAGCGCCATGCTGGTGATGAACTCGGCGACTCCGCTGTGCCACGCGGCCACCTGGAGCCAGTCCTTCTTGTCCAGACCCAGCACATCGAGCGTCACCTGGATGGCGAGGGGCCTGCCGAAGTCGTTGACCAGGTCCATACGACCGCGCGGAAGGAACGGTGCCATGAGCTCGGCGGCGTTGGATCGGATGGCGCGCACCTGGTGCTGGAGGGCCCCGCCGGTGAAGCTCCGGACAACGATCTTCCGCTTGGCGGTGTGCTCCGCCCCGGTCATCTGGGCGAGGACCGGCCCGCGCATCACCGGCTCGGCGCGCACCTGCAGCGTCTCGGTGGTGAACGCCTCGTGGTCGGTCAGTACCCGCTGGACGTCCTCGTGGCGGGAGAGGAAATAGCTGTCGATCGCGGGCTCGTAGTGCACCGGCGCCCGCTCCCTCAACTGTGGAAACCAGCGGTAGGGGGAGGCGGCGAAGTCCTCGGACAGGACGCTGAAATCGGGACTGACCACGGGCATCGGCAAAACCTCTCAACGTGCGCGGTGCGTGACAGGAGCGGGAAACGGGACGTCAGCGGCCCGGCGGGGCCGGGCGGATCCGACATCCATCGCGTTCTCTCCTCCTGGCAGCCACCTTCTATCGACCGAGGGAAGCCGGCCGGATGCCCGCGTCCCCACCACCCCCCCCGGCTGCATGACGTGCGAGTACCGGTTCAGGTTGCTTCCGTCGGGCGGTCGAAGATCGCACGGAAGGAGGCCCGTGCGTATGCGAGGCGCTGGAGATCCCCACCGAACTGCTCGCCGCCGTCGAGGAACCGACCTCCGACGGCGGCCCGGCACCAGGTGTTCCTAGAAATCGGGCCGGGAGGGGTCCGGTGTCCAGGGAGGCGGCGGCGTGATGGACCAGCGTTCGTGGTCGCGCCACGCCCCGCGAATCCAGAGGTAGTCGGGCGACAGACCTTCGAAGCGAAAGCCCAGGCGCCGGATCAAGGACAACGACGCCACGTTCGCCGGCTGGATGTTCGCCTCCAGCCGGTGGAGCCGCAGCTCGGTGAAGGCGTACTCCATGACGAGGGCGAGCCCTTCGGCCATGTAACCCAGACCCGCTGACGGGGCGAAGGCCGCATAACCGAGGGACGCGCCCTGGTAGCGACCCCGGATGATCGAGTTGACGTTGACCGTGCCTGCGGCCGCCCCGGTCTCACGAACGCGGATCAAGAAGCCCCTGTTGGTGCCGTCGTCGAAGCGGGTCATCCAACTCCGGAACTCCTCCGCGGTCGCGGGGAG
Source organism: Streptomyces sp. Isolate_45 (assembly GCF_024721315.2). Classification (GTDB taxonomy): domain Bacteria; phylum Actinomycetota; class Actinomycetes; order Streptomycetales; family Streptomycetaceae; genus Streptomyces. The sequence continues at coordinate 31,996 of NZ_JANFAK020000044.1, read as the reverse complement.
TTGCATCCACGGCGCATGCAGCTCGGCGCCGGCCCTCACGAGCGAGCAGAATTCGTCCTCGTCGGCGAGGGTGAGCGGGCACAGTTCAACCCGTGACCGGGTGAGGGACATGGCCCGATGTTATGGCTTCGAACGCGGAACCGTCCGGGTCCGCCGGATGCCCGGCGCCCGGACGCCCCGCCGGACCCGTCAGTCGGTGTACTTGGTGCCGTCGAAGGAGTACGGCAGGTTCGACTCGGCCGCGACGGACACCTCGCCCGAGGCGCCCGCGGGAACCTTCAGTACGGTCAGACCCATGATGCGCTGGGTGTACGAAGCCCACCGGATGCCCGTCGTGCCGGCCCAGCCGCTGCTGCTGAAGGTCGTCGAACGCCCGGGGCCCAGCTCCGTGTACACCTTGCTGACGGCGGTGCAGGCCACGAGCGCCCCACCGTCCGTGGTGCGCCAGACGGGGCCGTGCGGCGCGCGGGTGATGTCGACGTCCACATCGAGCTTGCCGCCCTTGCCCAGGTCCTTGCGCATCGACTTGAGGCCTGCCGCGGAGCCCGTCCTCACCTCGGTGATGTCCTGACTCCACTTGACGCCGCCCGTGGCGGTGTCGGTGTGCAGGTAGTCGCCGTACTGCCCGCACACGTTCGCCGGGTCGGCGGCGAGTCCCGCCACGTCCCCGCCCGTGACCGCACGGCCGTCGGAGCCCACCGCGATCGTGGGCAGCGCCGTCGTCCCGGGGGCGCGGGCGACGAAGGCCGCGAGCCAGGGCCCACCCGTCCGCTGTTGGTGGAAGAGCGACCAGCGCAGCACGGTCTCGCTCTTGGCGGCACCGACGGTGCGACCCGCCAGCTCGTGGGCGCCGAGTATCCACCGGTCGCTGCCGTCGTCCTTGCCGGTGCTCCACGTGTGCACGGTCGGGTCCGTCTTCGGGGAGTTGTCGGGGCTCGGCGGCCGCTCGGTTCCGTACTTCCTTCCGGTCTCCACGAGGGCGAGCTGCTGCGCCAGCAGCGGGCCCTCGGTGACGCCCTTCCAGTACTCGGCGTCGAAGTTGACGGCCTCGACCTTGTCGGTCAGATCCTTCACGACGCCCCGCGCCTCCTCCTCGGAGAGCGGGGGCGCCTTCACCGGGGCGGCCGGGCCGCTCGTCACGGGGACGGCGGTGGGGGTCCCCGTACCGTCGGCGCCGGCCTTCGGGGTCCGCGCGCCACAGCCGGCCGTTGCGGCGACCGCGAGCAGAACGGCGAGGGCCGCGGGTACGGAGCGTCTCATCATCAAATCCTTCGGGGAACGGTGCGCAGGCACCCTGATGATGCACCACGCCCGGACCACCCCCACGAGGCCCCCACCTCGCGCCTGACCAGGTAGGACGAACGTCCCGCCGGGTCGGGCGCGCTCACCGCCCGTCAGGAGGCGGGCGGGGTCCAATCGGCCGGCAGGCCGGACTGGGCGAGGACGGTGGCGAGGCTGTAGTGGTCCTGGTCGGAGGTGATGCGGCACCGGTTCCTGTCGAGGTCGAGGAGGGTGGTCATCGGCACGGCGAAGGGCTTGGGGGCGCCTTTGAGGTGACCCGAGTAGATGGATTGGACGGTGATCCGTTCACCGTCGCGGCGGGCGGTGCGCACGGTGACGTGGACGTCGTCGATGAGGCGGTCGGCGCGGGCCTTCCACCCGGAGATCTCCTCGCGGCCGCGGAAGGTGATGCCCACGGCCTGGTCGGTGTAGGTGCCGTTGCTGGTGAACAGGTCGCCGAGCGCCCGGGGGTCGGTGCCGTTCCAGGCGCGGGCCCAGTCGGTGACGATCTTCGGCACGTGACGTCCGGCGTCCCGCGCGGCAGAGGAGGCGGAGGAGGCAGGAGCGGTCGTGGCGGCTGCGGCGGCCGTGGCTGTGGTCGCGCAGAGGGCCGTGGCGGCGATCAGTACGGTCATGGCGCGGGGCGGACGGGGCGTCATGGTGATGCTCCTCAGGGTGCGGGTGTGCGGGTGTGCGGGTGTGCGGGTCGTGTTCGACGGGCACGGCACACAGGCTCGCGTCACGTGGTGTCCACCGGCCAGACCCGACGGGGGCCGGGACTGTCCACCGCTGTCCGCGCGTGTCCACCCGGCCCCGCCGGTCCCAACGGGAGTCGTCGGGAGTGGGTGGGAGTGGGTGGTACGACGTCCGTCGCTCGTCGCCGGGCCGGGTGCGTCCGTGGACGCCGGGGGTTTCGGCGGCCGCCGTTCGAGTGAACCGGAGCCGTCGCCGGCCGGCCCCCGGCGGAGTCACCGTCCTGACCTCGCGGCCGAGCACGGGGGAATCGCGCGGTCCACCCTTCGTCGCGCCTCCGGAAGGAGTTGTTCCGCGTTGGTCGGTCTCTGTAAAGCTGGGTCTGCTGTCCGCCCCCGGGCGGTACCCCGCTGAAAGGAACTCGACCGTGACGGCTGCGCTCTCCGATGACCTGAAGCAGATCATCGACGACACCCCGGTCTTCGCCTCCATCGCCACGATCCAACCCGACGGCAGTCCCCAGGTGTCCGTCACCTGGCTCGCCCGCGACGGCGACGCCCTGCTCTTCTCCACCACCGTCGGGCGCCGCAAGGAGAAGAACCTGCGGCGCGACCCGCGGGTGACCGTGCTCATCAACCCGCACAACGACCCCTACACCTACGCGGAGGTCCGGGGCACGGCGGAGCTCACCACCGAGGGCGGGCAGCAACTGATCAACGCGCTCTCCCGCAAGTACACCGGCAAGGACTACGCCGACTTCAACCCGGCGTCCGCCGAGGACAGCGAACGCGTCGTCGTCCGCGTGGTTCCCCGCAAGGTCGTCGGATCCCTCTGAACCCGCCGGGACGGGCCGGGACGGCGCGGTGCGGCGGTGTCAGGCGTTCTCAGGCACCCTCAGACGGTGCGCCGTCCGCCGCGGCGTCCTCGGCCTCCCAGCGCAGCAGGTCGCCCGGTTGGCACTCCAGTACCTCGCAGAGCGCGGCGAGCGTCGCGAAGCGCACCGCCTTGGCCCGGCCGTTCTTGAGAACCGCCAGGTTCGCGGGCGTGATCCCCACGCGGTCCGCGAGGTCGCCCACGGACATCTTCCGCCTGGCCAGCATCACGTCGATGTCGACGGTGATCGGCATCAGATCACCTCGTCCAACTCGGCCTGCATACGCGCCGCTTGGACGTCGCGCGCCACGGCCTGGACGAGCAGCATCCGCAGTACGAGCACGATGAGCGCGACCCCCAGGACGGCCAGACCGATCCCGCCCATGATGACGGTGACGCCCGGGTCCTCCCGCTGGCCCGGCGCGTTGATGGCCGTGACCGCGAACCACAGGAGGGCGACCGCCACGATCGCGCCGATCACGGCGTCCACGTACCGGAAGGCCGCGTGGGAGAACACGGTTCCGCGGCGCACCATGGACACCAGCCGCCACACGCCGGCCAGGGCGACCTGGCCGGCCACCATCCCCAGGATCACGATCACGCGCAGCGGGGTCAACGGGAGCGACTCGTCCTGCGAGCGGTCGACCAATGCCCACACCATCGATGCCTGTACGAACACGGTGCCGGTGAGCACCACCACGAGCACGGCGCGGAGCGCCCGCACTGCCAGTTTCCCCATGACCCATCCCTCCATCGACTTACGATGGAAATCTATCGAATCTCGATAGGTAGAGCAAGGGTGGAACAGCGCCCCGGGATGCGTCAGGGGAGCCGGAGGGAGGTCAGGTCGCGGACGGTCGCCATGTCGCTGAAGGGAAGCAGTTCCTCGCCCACGATCTGGTGCGGTTCGCTGCCCTTTCCGGCGATCAGGACGATGTCGTCGGGCCGGGCCTCGGACAGTGCGAAGGCGATGGCCCGACGACGGTCGGTGGAGCGTTCGTACGGTGTGCCGGCGGCCTCGATGCCGGGAGCGATCTGGTCCAGGATCGCCTCGGGGTCCTCGGTCCGTGGGTTGTCCGAGGTCAGGACGCACAGGTCGGAGTGGGTGCCGGCGATGCGGCCCATCTCGGCGCGCTTGGTGGTGTCGCGGTCCCCGCCGCAACCGAAGACGGTGATGACCCGGCCCCGCGCGAAGTCGCGGATGGCGGTGAGGACCTTGTCGAGGGAGTCGGGCGAGTGTGCGTAGTCCACGATCACCGAGGTGCCGGCGGGGGTCACGAAGCGCTCGAACCTGCCCGGTACGGGCGGCATCAGCGCGAGTGCGGCGACCAGCCCGGCCAGGTCGTTGCCCAGCACGCGGCAGGCCGCCACGGCCGCCAGCGCGTTGGACACCGAGAAGCGGCCCGGGACCGGGATGGCCGCCGGGTACGTCCGTCCGGCGTGGTGCAGGGTGAACCGGGTGCCCGAGGCGTCCGCGATCAGGTCGGTGGCGCGGAAGTCCGCCTCCTCGTCGATCCCGTAGGTCGTCACCGCCCCCGGCATCATCGCGCGGATGCCGGCTCCCACGGTGTCGTCCACGTTGACCACCGCGTGCCGGCACAGCCCCTGGAACAGCCGCAGTTTGGCGTCCGTGTAGCGGGCCATCGTGCCGTGGTCGTCCAGGTGGTCCTGGGTCAGGTTGGTGAAGACACCGACGTCGACGAAGGTCCGGTCCATCCGGTACGTCTGGAGTGCCATCGAAGTGGCCTCCAGCACCACGCTTCCCGTACCCCGGTCCCGCATGTGGCCCAGGAGGTACTGCAGGTCGGGGGATTCCGGTGTGGTCAGTACCGAGGGGGGCATCGGGATCACCTCGTCGCCGATGCGGCTGCCCGCCGTACCGATCACGCCCACCGAGGCGCCCTCGGAGATCCTCAGCAGTGACTCGACCATGTAGGAGATCGAGGTCTTCCCGTTGGTCCCGGTCACGGCCACCAGGTTCATCTGTCGGCCCGGCTCGCCGAAGTAGCGGGAGGAGACGACCGCGGCCGCCTTCCGCGTGTCGGGCACCCGTACGAGGCACACCGCGGGGAGCAGTTCCCGCCCGGGGGGCGCGGCGGCTGCTCCCGCGGCGTCGACGAGCACCGCCACCGCGCCGCGGGCGAGCGCCGCACCGATGGAGGCGGGGCCGCCGCCGCGGTGGCCGGGTACGGCGATGAAGAGCGAGCCCGGCACCACCCGGTCGATGTCGAAGGTGGTGCCCGCGGTGATCCCCGTCGAATCCGTGTCGCCCTGGATGACGTGGTGCTCGTGGCCGGTCAACAATCCGCTCAACTTCACGGTGGTCCCTTCGAAGACGGCTACGGCCCGGGGTGCGGCCCTCGCCTGGCGGCAGCGCCGACGGAGCGTCGGGACTGCGGGTGGTGCGGTGGGAAGGGACGCGGCCCTCGGGGCCGCGAAGGCCGACGGGGGTGCGGCGATCAGGCCGGGCTGCCGGGGCCGGTCCCGTCGCGGAGAGTGGTGCGGCGGGAGGAGGCGGGGCTCGGGCGCGACGGGACGGCGCTAGCCGTGGCCGTGCAGGACGCCGCGGCCGACCGTGGGGGCCTTGCCGTCGGCGGCGGTCCGGGGGCTGACGCCGGTCCGGTCCGCTGAGGCACCACGCGCGGCAGGGGCGGCCTGCGGCAGGCACTCTCCCGTGACGCGTCGTGTGCGGTTCATGGATGGAGTGTATGCGGGTTCACACGACCCCCACGCCGCCCCGGTCCGTCGGTCGCGGAGGCCCATCGCCGCGCGGCGCGGCTCGTGGTCCCCGCCCACCCGCGGCCCTGTGGGTCGGGTGGGCGGTTACCCGTTCGGCCGGCGCCGCGAGCATCCGTCGGCGTCGCGGTTCGTGGGGCGGGGCTTCGGCCGTTCCGGAGTGCACGGCAGCGCAACTCGCGAAATGTATTTCACGTATCGCTTGACGGGTGTGTGTCGAAGGCGCAATGATCGAGCCGCGGCCACAGGGGCGGCAGCGTCCGGGGGGAGTCCTCGGGTACGAGGTTGATTGCATCGGGGATTCGAAATGAACGCTCTGTCCACGCAGTTCACGACCGCGCCGACCGAGGCCGTGGCCGAGCCCACCGAGGCGTTCCTCGAACCGCTTCCCCATGTCCTGGACGCCCGTGAGGTTGCCCCGGCCGACGCCCGCACCCTCTCCAGGGCCTTCTTCGAGCGGCTCCGCACTCTGGACGAGGGCACCCATGAGCGCCAGTACGTCCGCAACACCCTGATCGAGATGAACCTGTCCCTGGTCCAGTTCGCGGTGCGCCGCTTCCGCAACCGGACCGACGGTACGGACATCGAGGACATCATCCAGGTCGGCACGATCGGTCTGATCAAGGCGATCGACCGTTTCGACCCGGCCCTCGGCAACGAGTTCACGACCCTGGCGCTGCCGTACATCACCGGGGAGATCAAGCGGCACTTCCGGGACACGACCTGGGCCGTCCGCGTCCCGCGACGCCTGCAGGAACTGCGCATCGAGCTGGCCCGCGGCAAGGAGGACCTGCACGCCGTGCTCGACCGCGCGCCGACGGTCCGTGAACTGGCGGACCACCTGGGGCTCAGTGACGATCAGGTGATCGAGGGCCTCGTCGCGGCCAACGGCCACTCCAGCCAGTCCCTCGACAACGACCAGGACGAAACCTCCGACAGCGCCCCGCGGCCCCTCGCCGACGTGCTCGGCAGCGAGGACCCGGCCATGGAGCTCTTCGAGGACATGAACAGCCTCGCTCCGCTGCTGCGGAAGCTCGAAGGGCGCGAGAGGCTCATCCTGCAGATGCGCTTCGGCCAGGAGATGACGCAGGCGCAGATCGGCGAACGCCTCGGCATCTCCCAGATGCAGATCTCCCGACTTCTCACCCGCACCCTCACGAAGCTCCGTGAGGGCATGCTCGCCAACTGACGCCCGGCCGGGAACGGCCCAGGACGAGCCCCGTGCCCAGGCCGGGGCTCGTCCTGCATGTCGGGGCCTTGCCTGCGGGGGCGCGTCGCGCCGGTCGCCCGCAACGCGGCACGCGGGGGGCCGAGCCGCCCGAACCGCGTCGAGCCGGGCGGCCGTTGCCTCCCGCCGTATCCGCAGACGGGTCGGCCCGGGAGTGTGCGCACTCCGCGATCCGTGGGCCCGGACCGTCGGCCAGGGTGGGCAGGTGCGTAACCCCGTCATCCGAAAGCCTGTTCACTCGGGCGGGCGTTCGGATCGATTCGCGGGGCAGGCGGGATGTATGACCACTCATGAAGGTGAAGCCCGCGAAGCCCTCACGCCCGAACCGGAGCTGCCGGCCAAGGTTCCCGAGAACGAGGGCGCCCTCACGCCCGACCTTCCCCCGCGGGTCGTCGAGGCGCCCGATCTGTGGGAAGGCGAAGCCGGGGACCCGACCGAATCCCGGGAGGAGTCGCGGGGCGAGGCCGATCGGACTGCCGAGCCCAAGGACCCCGAGCCCAAGGACCCCAAGCCTCAGGAGGTCGCGGACTGAGGCTCCGGGGGTGGGGCGCGAGTTCGTCGGACGCGGCTTCGTCGTACGCGGCGGACGATGCCCCGGCGTGCCCCTTTGTCGCGCGATGCTGATGCCGCGGTGTGGGGGTCGGCGGGCCGCAGGCGACTCCCAGGGGGGAGGGGAGCCGCCTGCGGTCACCCAGCCGCGGTGGCCGCCCGTCTCCTGAGGCGTCCACCGTACCCGCGCGTGTGTCCCGGACCGTCGTCGCCAAACCCTCGTTCGCCGGCATTCTGCTCACCGATCCACCGTCGGGGTGGAGCATCCGATCGAAGCGGATCCATACGACCGTATGGCGCATCGGCCCTATACGTTCGTATGGCCCGGTGGCGGCGATCGTACGGCTCAGGTCCACACCTCGGGGCCGCCGCCTTCCCAGCGGATCGGGCCGTCCTCGGAGAGGTCCACGTCCTCAAGGCCGGCGCGCCGCAGGAACTCCGACACGTCACCGGGTGTGTGGGCGCGCCCTAGGTCGGCGTCCACACCCAGCGCATGCACGGTCACCTTCCGGCCGCCCTGGGGCGACACGGGGTGGACGACGATCTCCGTCTGGTCGGGCATGGGTCCAGCCTGCGCCCGACCCGCTCGCGGGGCACCTCGAACCTGCCCACCGCGCATCGGCCCACGGTCCCCGGCGGGGACTTCCGGCGCACCCTGGCGCGGCCCGAATCGCCGTGAGGGCGGTCAAGGCCTGCGATGACGGGCACGGTCTTCTCCTCGGCCGGGAAATGGGATGCGTCAGAACTTCCGGCGATGGCAGGCTGCGGTGGTGAATCGTGAACACGTGTCCGGGATCGCCCATGCCAACCATCCGATCAGGTCTCCGCTCGACGACGACTCGGTGCGCGAACTCCTCGGCCACGGCATCCCCCACGACGACGCACAGGTGCTCGATCTCGGCTGCGGAGGAGGTGAATGGCTCCTCCGAGCCCTGTCCGCCGGCCCCGGACTGCGTGCCGAAGGCGTCGACACCTCCGAAGACGCCCTGGCGCGGGCCCATGAGGCCGCGGGCGAGCGCGGCGTGCGAGAACGTCTGAAGCTCCACCATCGGGCAGCCGCGGACTTCGCCTCCCCGCACCCGTTCGACTTGGTGCTCAGCATCGGATCCACCCATGCGTTCGGCGGCCTGCTCCCCACACTCGCGGCAGCACGCAACCACCTGGCTCCGGGCGGCCGCGTCCTGGTCGGTGAGGGATTCTGGGCGGATGAACCGTCCCCGGCGGCCGTCGGAATGCTCGGTGACCTCACCGACCTGGCGACCACCTTGGACCGTGTGACCGCCGATGGATGGGTACCTGTCCACGGCCACGTCAGCACCCGTCGGGAACTGGACGACTACGAGTGGGCGTGCTGGGGGTCGTTGGCTTCCTGGGCACTGGACCATCCTGATGATCCGAACAGCTCCGAAGCCCTTGAGACGGCCACCACCCGCCGCGAAGAATGGCTGCGCTCCTACCGGGACAGCTTCGGTTTCGTCTGCCTGGTCCTTCGCCCGACTTCCAACTGACCCTGCCGGGTACCGCTGTTGTCGTGGGACCCCGCTGCCCCGTCCCTCCACGGGCCGGGGCCGACGCCGCGCGCTACGGAGCGCCCCTCGGTGCGCCGGCACCGTCGTCGGCGCGCGGTGAAGGGCATCGGCGTCGGACCCCGCTGGTAGCGTGCCCCGTTCAACCGACGTGATCACGAAAGGGCGGCGGCAGTGCCGGAAGTGACTCCCCACGACATCAATGCCGAGCGGCTGACAGAGGCGCTTGAGGACATACGCCGACGTACCTTCGGCCGGTGGCACTGGATGCAGTACGGCGGACTGTCCATGGGGCCCCTGTACGAGATGCGTGACGAACTCCTCGACCACGCGGCAGCCGCCATCGCGGCGGGCGCGGCCCCCGACGGGCAACTGCGGAACGTCCTGCACACGGCTGCGGAGTGCTCGCTCGGCCTGCTGAGTTGGGGCTGCTTCCCGGGCGGTGACCAGGAGCTTCTCTTCCCGCTCATCGATGAGACGCTGACCACCGAGGACAAGGACTTCGATGCCGTGGCCTCGGAGGCACCGACGGCCCGGTCGTGGGTGGACGCCTTCGAACTCGCCCTGGTGAGCGGGCGCGTGTGGGACCATCGGCTGGTGATCGGCCTCCTGCTGCGGGAGGACTACGCGCCCGCGATCCGTGACGGAGTGCCCTACTCGCGGTTCGAGTCCGCGTCACTCGTGACCGACCTCGCGCAGATGGACGCACTGAGCCGCTACCTGACCCCCTCGGGCCACCTCGGGAACCGCCGGCCGACGGTGCCGCTGTGCCTGCCCACCACCGAGGAGCGCGCGGCAGCAGCGCAGGGGCTCGACGCCGCAGGCACCCTCACGCCCGACCAGCGCCTGCTCCGCGTGCTGCTCGACGACGATCGGGCCGCCTTCGAGCAGGCCCTCGTGGCCCGGCTGCTGGAGTACCGGCGGAACGTCGGGGACGATCCCGCGTCCCGGACCCTGCTGCCCCTGGGCGCCCTCGCCGCCACGGCTCTCGCGGTCCAGGCGCACGGGTGGACGCTCGACGTCCACTCGCGGTACCTGCCCCAGGGGCTGGTCGGTGTTCCGGACGCCCTGGACCGGGCGGCCCCCGGGAGCGGCCGCGACCTGGGGCACCGGGGCGTCCTGTAGGACGACCTCACCCGGTCGCCATCCGGACCGGCGGCGGTCACCGCCGACTCCTGGACTCCTGGACTCCAGGACGCCACCGGCTCATCGGCCCGCACGCGAGTTCCCAAGTGGCGGCATTCTCAACGGACTTCGGGGTAATCGCGGGCTAGGCCGGTCCTCTTCGGACCAGGTTTCCGGTTGATCGTTCCGAAGGAGTGGAAGATGACGACGCAGTACGGTAACCAGCCCACCGGACAGGGGACCGGCGGCGCCCCGAGCGGCGCGTCGACCGGCAACGTCCTCAGCATCATCGCGATCGTGCTGGGTGTGATCGCCCTGATCTTCCTGCCGATCGTGTTCGGTGTGATCGGCCTGGTGCTGGCCATCGTCGCCAAAGCCGTCCGACACGAACGGCTCGCCACGATCGCCATAGTGGTGAGCGCCGTCGGCCTCGTCGGTGGCATGGTCCTCGGCGCCATCGTGGCCGGCGCGTGATCTGAGCCCCGCACCGGTGCCGCCTCGGCCGGTGGCCCGAACCCCCGATACCGCGGGGGGTCCGGGCCACCGGCCGAGGCGGTGTCGCGCCCGACGCGAACCGGGTCGCACGACTCGGCCCGGCTCAGCCCACCAGGTCCGGCGCCCTCAACATCGCGGTCGGGACGCCCCACGCGTCGACGAGGTCGACGGCGAGGGGACGGACCTTGCGGCAGAGGTCGTTCACCTCGCGGCTGATCGCCTTGGAACGCTGGACGGTCAGCCGTCCGTGCTCCATGAACCAAGCCCGGTCCGCCTCGATCGTCGACAGGGCGGACAGGTCGCAAAGAAGGCCGAGCGCAGCCTTCTCGTCGCCTTCGGGCAGCGCGCGCACCTGGTCGACGAAGGCCTCCGTCACCAGCCGCTCGACGTGCGCACGCGCGAGCGCGATGACGTGGTCCTGGACCTGGGAGAAGACCGCGCCAGGATCGCGCTTCTGGTCGATGCCGCGTTTGATCCGCCGGGCCAGACCGGCGAGCATGTGCTCCTCGCGGAAACGGACCATGGCGAGTTGGTACTCCGAGTCGAGCAGGCCGGCCTCCCGGTCCCATTCCTCGCCGCCGGGCAGGAGGTCCCGTACCCGTTCGAGCAGTTTGTGCGCCGAGGTCCGCTCGATGACCGTCTCGACGGCGAGGTTGGTGACGTACCGGACCATGCCGAGCTGGTCGAGGTCCTCGAACTCGCTCGCGTGATCGGTGAGCAGGCCCTTCGCCACCAGCTGCAGCAGGACGTGATTGTCGCCCTCGAAGGTGGTGAAGACGTCGCTGTCGCCCTTGAGGGCGGCGAACCGGTTGACGGCGAGGTAGCCGGCGCCGCCGCACGCCTCGCGACACTCCTGGACGACCCGGGTGGCGTGCCAGGTGCCGAGCGCCTTGAGGCCCGCGGCCCGTGATTCGAGCCGGCGTCGCGCCTGCGCGTCGTCCTCGATGTCGGAGAAGACCTCGTGCAGTTGAGTGCGCACGACGTCCTGTGCGGCATGGAAGGCGTACGTCCGGGCGATGAGCGGCAGCAGGCGGCGTTGATGCAGGCCGTAGTCGAGGAGCACCTGTTCCCCGGTGCCCGAGTCCGCCTCGAACTGCCGGCGCCGCACGGCGTACTTCGTGGCGATCGTCAGCGCGACCTTGGCGACGTTGATCCCGGCGCCCGCGACGCTGACGCGGCCCTGCACGAGGGTGCCGAGCATGGTGAAGAAGCGCCGGTTGGGGTCGTCGATCGCACTCTCGTAGACGCCGTCGGGGGTGACGTCGGCGAACCTGTTGAGCAGCGCCTCGCGCGGCACCCGTACGCCGTCGAACCGGATGCGGCCGTTGTCCACACCGTTGAGCCCCATCTTGCGTCCGTCGTCCTCGATCCGGACACCGGGCGCCGGCGTTCCCTCGACCCGCAGCGGGACGACGAAGGCGTGCACGCCCCGGGATTGGCCGTCCACCTCCAATTGCGCGAAGACGACGGCCAGTTCGCCATGCCGGGCCGCGTTGCCGATGTAGTCCTTGCGCGCCTGTTCGTCGGGAGTGGTGATGACGAACTCCCGGCTCGCGGGGTCGTACTCGGCGACGGTGCCGAGTGCCTGGACGTTGGAGCCGTGCCCGGTCTCGGTCATCGCGAAGCAACCCATGAGCTCGCCGGTGATCAGGGCCGGGAGGTACGCCTCGTGGTGGCGGGCGGTGCCCAGATGCAGGATCGCGCCGCCGAAGAGTCCGAACTGCACGCCGACCTTCACCAGGACCGACAGATCGCCGAAGGCCAGCGTCTCGAAGGCGGCGATCGAGGCGCCGACGTCACCGCCCCCGCCGTACTCGGGCGGAAAGCCCATGCCGGTCTGGCCCGTGGCGGCCATCTCGACGACGATCTCCCGCACCCGTTCGCGAAAGGCGTCGATGCCGAGCTCGTCGGCCTCTTCGAGCACGGAGGCGTGCTCCGTCAGATTGGTACGGACGAGGTCACGGATCCCGGCGTACTCGCCGTCGAGCACCGCGGTCAGCGAGGCGACGTCGATCTCGGGCTGTACGTAGCCGGTCACAGGGGTGGATGCGTTCTCGGGAGCCATGCCGCTCCGCTACCCCACCGCCTGACGATCAACCGGGGACGAACGAGTGGCGGGCACCCCCGCCGCCCGTATCCGATCCCGAAGGTCCATAAGATCCATAAGGTCCATGAAGATTCCCGGACCGCTCAGGCCCTCCTCGCCGGGCCCGCCGTGACCGTGACCATGACCAGGACGGATCTTCTCTCCTCCACGACCGCGGGGAGGAGGGCGGGGGCCGGATTGCGGTGGATGAGGCGGGCCAACAGGAGACCGAGGACGGTCGCCGCGAGGGCCCAGACGCCGAGGACGACAAGGACGGTGAGCCACAGGGGCATCGCGGCAGCTCCGTTCGGAAGGGAGGGGGTGGGGCACGGTCGCTCGCTCATGCCCTACAGGTGGGCGGGGCATGCGCGCCGAGTGTTCACATGGTCTGCACCTTCAACATTTTGTTGGGCATTTGGCTCGATGGCCGGTGACGCGTGATCGGAACGCGTTTCTACGGGTAGGCGGGTCCCATGGAAGCCAACGACACCACTCCGCTGCGCGCCGTAGCCCTCGTGTGCAGCCTGTCCCCGTCCCCCGAGCCGTCCAGCTCCCAGCTGCTGGCGGAACAGACCATGGAGGCCCTCGCCGACCACGGCGTGAGCGGCAAGGTGATCCGCGTCGCCGACCACGACGTCCGCCCCGGAGTGGCGGTCGACATGGGCGAGGGTGACTTCTGGCCGGAGATCCGGGAGACGATCCTGGGTACGGACATCCTGATCCTGTCCACGCCGATCTGGGTCGGGCATCCGTCCAGCGTCGCCCAGCGGGTCCTGGAACGCCTGAACGCCGAGATCGGCGAGAGCGACGAAGAGGGCCGCATGCTCACCTACGGCAAGGTCGCCGGTGTGTGCGTGGTGGGCAACGAGGACGGCGCGCACCACGTGAGCGCCGAACTGTTCCAAGGCCTGAACGACTGCGGTTTCACCCTGCCGGCGAACGCCGTCACCTACTGGGTCGGCGAGGCGATGCAGGGCACCGACTACCAGGATCTCGACAAGACTCCCGAGAAGACGGCGGCCACCACGGCGACCCTCGCCTCGAACGCGGCCCACCTCGCCCGCCGCCTCAAGTACGCCGCCTACCCGCCCTCCTGACGCCCGCCACGCGAGGGAATCCCCCCGCCGGGCCGGAGCCCGACGTCGGCGAGCGGCAGGCCGACCGATGGCCTGCCGCTGGTGGCAGGCACGGACACGGCGGGGCGCGTGCCGTTGGCGGATACATCCGCAATGCGGGGGTACGTTCCGCCGATGCGTACTCATGAGCTGGTGATCGTGGGGGCGGGCTCCGGCAACGCCCTCGTGGACGACCGTTTCTCCCACCTACGGGTGGCCCTCGTCGACGAGGGCCCCTTCGGCGGCACCTGCCTGAACCGCGGCTGCATCCCCAGCAAGATGCTCGTGCACGTCGCGGACCTCGCCGCCGGGATCCGCGACGCCGACCGGTTCGGCGTACGGGCACGGCTGAGCGGCGTCGACTGGTCCGCCGTCCGGGACCGGGTCTTCGGGCGCCTGGACCAGCAGGCCGCCGAGGGGGAGCAGGGCCGCCGCGACGCCCCGAACATCGACGTCCTCAAGGGACGGGCCCGCTTCACCGGAGACCGCACACTGACCGTCGGGAGCGGCGCGGACGCCGTCGAGGTCCGCGGGGAGCAGGTCGTCGTCGCCGTCGGCAGCCGCCCGGCCGTACCTCCGCCGGTACGCGACTCGGGGCTGCCGTACGAGACCTCCGACACGGTGATGCGCCTGGACCGCCCGCCACGACACCTGGCGGTTCTGGGCGGCGGCTACATCGCAGCCGAGCTCGCGCACGTCTTCCACGCCGCGGGCAGCCGCATCACGATCATCGAGCAGGAGGACACCCTGCTCTCCGCACAGGACGAGGCGGTCGCCACCGCTTACACGAAGATCGCCTCCGACCGGTACGACGTGCGCACGGGAACGGCACTCACCCGCGTGGAGGGCGAGCCGGGGCGGCTGCGCCTGGTGCTGGACGACGGCACGGCCGTGGAGGCGGACACCCTGCTGGTCGCGGCCGGGCGCATTCCGAACAGCGACCGGATCGACGCCCGCCGGGCCGGTATCGACCTGCACGACGACGGCCGGGTCGTCGTCGACGACTTCCAACGGACCGGCGTCCCGGGGGTGTTCGCCCTCGGTGACGTCTGCACGTCCTTCCCGCTCAAGCACGTCGCGAACCGGGAGGCGCGGGTGGTGGCGCACAACCTTCTGCATCCCGACGACCTGGTCCGCACCTCCCACGAGGCAGTCCCCGCCGGGGTGTTCACACATCCCCAGATCGCGCAGGTCGGCCGGACCGAGGAGCAGTGCCGGCAGGACGGCCTCGACTACGCGGTCTCCGTGCGCCCCTTCTCGGACACCGCCTACGGCTGGGCCCTGGAGGACGACACCGGCTTCTGCAAGGTTCTCGCGGACCGCCGCACCGGGCAGCTGCTGGGCGCGCACATCATGGGCCCGCAGGCCACGAGCCTGATCCAACCGCTGGTGGTCGCCATGAGTTTCGGCATCGACGCCGGTGCGCTCGCGAGGACCCCGCTGTGGATCCACCCGGCGCCCACGGAGGCGGTCTCGAACGCGCTCCTCGACCTGGATCTCGCGCAGGACCCGGGGTCGGCCTGACGGCGCCGACCAGCCCGCCCCGGGCGGGGTCAGGGGCCGGCGTGCCGGCCGACCCCTGCCGCTCCCGCCCCGCCCCAGTACCCGCGTCCCGAACGGTCTCGTTTACCCCCGGTCCGAACCGGGCTGGTCCGAATGCGGCCGGGGCGCGCCGTCCGAGGCCCCTTCGGGCTTCGTGTGGAGGACCTCGCGGGCCTGGTCCGCGGCTCGGGCGATGCTCTCGGAAATGAACGTGACGAAGCGGGCGATGTTCTCCAGGCGGGTGGCGGCCGGAGTGTGGGGGCCGAGGATGGCGACGCCCTGCCGGGCGACGTCGCCGAGGTGGGCGGTGGCCCGGGCGCTCGCCATCGTCGACTGGTACAGGACGTCGTCGTCGACGACATAACGCTCGCGACGCCGCTCGTCGCGTTCCCGGCGGATGAGCCCCTGACTTTCGAGGAACGCGATCGCCTTGGACACGGAGGCCGGGCTGATCTGCAGGCGCCCGGCGAGTTCGGACGCGGTGAGACTGCCGGTGTCGGTGGTGTAGAGGCCGGCCAGCACCCGGGCCGTCATCCTGGGGAGGCCCGATTGCATGAAGACGGTCGCGAACACCTCCTCGTACTCGCGCACGGCCTCGGAGTCCCGGCCGTGGGCCTGCGCCGGCGCTTCCGCTCCCCGGGGCGCAGGCTGCCTGCGACGGTGCGCCCGGCGTTCGGTGGCGCGGTGGGCCAGGTCGGCGCGGTAGGCGGTGGGGCCACCGTTTCGCATCACTTCACGCGTGACCGTGGAGGTGGGGCGGTCGAGCGCCCGGGCGATCTCGGCGTAGGCAAGGCCGTCGGCCACTCCCAGCTCGATCTGGCGGCGTTCCTGCTGGGTGAGCCTGCCTCCCGGCATTGCGGTCTCCTTCGTCATCGGGAGGCTCCACCATAGCGTTCACCGTCGCACAAATGCAACGCAATCTCTGGCGAAACGTTGCGTTGAGATTCAAGTCATTGCAACAAGATGGGCAACTGAACTGCAATATCATTGATCACACGCAACGCCAGTATTGCAGGAAGCTAAAACGCAACGTAGCGTTCTCGCGTCAGGAACAGCGGGTCGGCAAGGTGCCGGCCGCCGTAGGGGAGCCGGGTCCCGCACCGGCTTGACCCTGACCCTGCGTCAGGGTCCGACGATTCCTTCATGAACACGACGACAACGCCCCGACAGACCGCCCTCTCCGTCTCCGGTCCTCACGGCGACCGTCCGGCCCGGGGCCGGACCGGCAACACGATGCGCAAGCCCGGCCGAGGGATTCGTGCGGGGCTGCGGCTGATCGTCGCCGCGGCGGTGGCCTCCCAGATCGCCGTCGCGGCCCCGACCGCGGCCGCGGCGACGACTCCTCGCGATCGCGCCGGGGTTCAGCGCGTGCTGGACCGGGCCGTGGCCGACGGGGGCGTGCCCGGGATCCTCGCCAGGATCCAGGACGGCCGTGACACGTGGGTCGGCACGGCCGGAGTGGCCGACACATCGACCGGCCGTCAGCGCCGCGAGCAGGACCGCTTCCGTATCGGGAGCACCACGAAGACGTTCACGGCCACCGTCATGCTGCAACTCGCGGCCGAACGCAGGCTCACCCTCGACGACTCGGTGGAGAAGTGGCTGCCCGGCGTCGTGCGCGGCCCCGGCTACCAACCCGAGCGGATCACCATCAGGCAACTGCTCGACCACACCAGCGGAATCTACGACTACGTCAACGACGACGTCATGAGGGCCCGGGGCGCGGACACGCCGTTCCTCAAGCACCGCTTCGACAGCTACCGCCCCGAGGAGATCGTGGGGATCGGTGTGTCCCATCCGCCCACGTTCGCGCCGGGCAGCGGCTGGGCGTACTCGAACACCGGCTACTTCCTCGCCGGGATGATCATCGAGCGGGTGACCGGCCGGCCGCTCGCCACCACGATCGAGCAGCGCGTCACCCGCCCGCTCGGGCTCGCCTCGACGTACCTGCCGCGCGGCGACGATCCGCTCATCCACGGACCCCACGGCCGGCACTACTCGAAGCTGATGCTGACCGACCCCCACGCGGGCATCCACGACGTGACCGAACTCAACCCGTCCTGGGGATGGGCCGCGGGCGGCATGATCTCGACGACCGGCGACCTCGACCGGTTCTTCGGCGCACTGCTGGGCGGTCGGGTCCTTCCCCCCGCCCAGCAGAGGGAGATGCTCACCATGGTCCCGACCAGGAACTGGATCCCCGACACCGCCTACGGGCTCGGTATCGCCTCGCAGAGACTGTCCTGCGGCGTGACGGTCTGGGGCATGGGAGGAGCCATCAACGGCTCCTGGACCTATACCTTCGGCACCCGCAACGGCACGCGCATGGTGTCGGTCAACGTCAATGGAGACTGGAACTCACCGATCACCACGTTCACGGACGTCCTGCTGGCCGAGTTCTGCCCGAGCCCCTCCCCGGAGCCGGCCGCGTAGGAACTCCGGTCGTCGAAGGCCACCCGCCGGCACGCCAACTCCCGCCCGATGACGGTCTCGACGCGGCGTGGACGCATCCCTCCCCGTACCATCGGCCTGCGGTGCGGTGACGACGCCGAACCGCGGTGGCGGAGGGGGACGCGCATGGGATACGACGGGATGACGGACGTGCGCCGGGAGAGCGCGCGGGCCCAGTGGTGGGCGGAGAGGCTGACCATCGCCGTGGCGTCGGTCCTCTCGTTCGCACTGTTGGCCGGCGCGGCCGTCGTCTTCGGTTCGACCGCCTGGCGCCTGGCCACCGAAACCGGCGCCACCGCCTTCAGCCGGTTCCTGGTGCCGGTCGTCCTCGTCTCCCTCGTGGTGCTGCCGCTCGTCCCCGCTCGGGCGGTGTTCCGCGCGGGTTTGCGCAAGGGTCGGGAGCGGCGGGCGGCGGCCGTCCCGGCGGTGCTGACGCTGCTCGGAGCATCCGTCGTACCGTTCGCGGCACTCTGCTTGATCGTCGTGTACGCGGACTGAGCCCCGGTTGCGGCGCAGCGGCGAACGGCGCAGCGGCGAACACCGCCCGCCCGCGGCCCACCCGCCCCGACCGGTCGGCGGAGCGGGTGGGCCGCGGGCGGTCCGCGGGACGGGGCGGACGGCTCAGTGGAGTTTCAGGTCCGCGGTGATGAGCTTGCCGTTGCCGTGCGTGGTGACGCTCAGGTGGGCGGCGAGGCTCTGCACGAGTGGCCAGCCGTAGCCGCCGATGCGGCTGCCGGCGGGCGGGCTGGTGCGGGTGATCGGGGGTTGGGGGTTGTGGTCGGCCACGGAGACCCGTAGCGCGCCCTCGTGGACATCGGCGTGGAACGCGGCCAGGCCGCCGCCGTGGCGGATGGCGTTGGTGACGAGTTCGGTGGTGACCATCAGGGCGTCCGTCACCGCGCGCGGGTCCCAGGGGAGCCCGGCTCGTCGCAGCACGGCCGCGACCTGGGTGCGGGCGTCGGCCGCGGTCACGGGGAGCGGGGCGGGTGGGGGTGCGGGGGAAGGAGCGGGGGACGCCTCCGGGCGGGCGCTACGTCCGCCCGGCTCGTCGTTGCCTCGTGACCGTCCCATGTCTCCGCGTCTGCCCGGTGTCGAATCGACCACGCGATCCTCGCACACGTCGCTCGCGCGGTCACGGGAAAGGCCCGCCACCGGCTCGGGGAGTTTCATGTGTGCCGCTCGTGGCCCGTCAGGGCCGGGCCGCTTCGTTCAGGGTGGGGTGCAGGTCGAGGACCTGGTCCGCGCCGGTGATCTCCAGGAGGCGCAGCAACTGGCTCTGTGGGGCCGCGATGCGTAGGGCCGTGGTGCGGTGGACCCTGATCAGGAGGTTCAGGAAGGAGGAGTCGGCGAAGGTCAGGGCCGAGGCGTCCAGTACGACGGTGCGGTGGGTCGCGGCCGCCGTGCTCAGCTCCTCGGCGATCGGTCCCACGGTGTCCGCGTCGTACTCGCCGGTGGCGGTGACGATCGCCACGGAGTTGTGCCCTTTGTGCGTGTCTTCCATGGCCACAGCATGCCGGCCCGCGTACGGCCGGGAACAGGGTGTCAGCCCCTCGATGCCGCCCCCTCCAGCGACGACGGGCGTTCGTCCGGGCGAGGGGCCGGTAGGAGGACGCGGGAGGTGCGCGGGCCGACGTCTTCTTGAGGTGTCGGTGCAGAACGGATGAATCCCCACTCCGCGCGGTTCGCCGCATGACGGCAGGCTCGGCGGCTTGGTCCTCGGCCCGTGAGTCGGGCCGATCTATGTCCAACCTGAGTTGTTCTTAGAATGGACAGGTGGAGGACATCGATGCGATCGCAGTGTTGCAGGACCCGGTGCGGCGCCGTCTGTACGAGTACGTGGTGGCGCAGGGCCGCGAGGTCGGCCGCAACGAGGCCGCCGAGGCGGCCGGGGTGGCGCGCACGCTCGCCGCTCACCATCTCGACAAGCTGGCCGCCGCGGGGCTGCTGGAGAGCGGTAGCCGCCGACTGACGGGCCGATCGGGGCCGGGTGCGGGCCGTCCCGCCAAGGTGTACACGCGGGCGCCGGTCGAGAGGTCGGTGTCGCTGCCGGCTCGCGACTACCGCACCGCCGCCGAGTTGCTGGCCGAGGCCGCCGAGCAGGCGGGACTGGACGACGGACTCCGCGCGGCCGCCCGCAGGCGGGGCGAGGCCCTGCGCGGCTCGACCGCACCCTGTGGCGGCCTCCAGGAGGCAATGGGAATACTGGCCGCCCGGGGCTACGAACCGCACTTGGAGGTCCCCGAGCGCGCCCTGGGCGCGGACGGTGCCCAGGGGGAAGCCGAAGAGGACGCGCCCGTCGTGCGCATGCGCAACTGCCCCTTCCATGCCGTCGCCGAAAGCTTTCCGCCGCTCGTCTGCGGCATGAACCTCGCGCTGCTGGAGGGTCTCCTCGGCTCGGACGGCGCCGTCCGTGCCCGCATGGAGGCCCGCCCGGGGGAGTGCTGCGTGGTGGTCGAGAATTCTAAAAACAATATTGATTGACATAGAAACGTGGGGCGTGCTGGGATGAGGTCATGACCGCATCCCAGCACGCCCCTGCCGCGCACCTCGCCCTGCTCAACGTCGCCACGCTCCGCCACCCGTTGGACGACCCGCGCATGGCGCCGTTCGTCGAGATGCTCGAACCGCTCAACTCCGCCGCCGACGGCACGCCCGGCTTCGTCTGGCGGCTCGTGGAAGAGGGGGCGGATGACGCCACCGAACTGCGCCCGGCGGGAGATGACGTCATCGTCAACATGTCCGTGTGGGAGACGCAGGAGTCCCTGTGGGACTTCACCTACCGGAGCGGGCACCTGGAGGCGATGCGGCGTCGCCGTGAGTGGTTCGCGCGGCACGTCGAGCCGCACCTGGTTCTCTGGTGGGTTCCCGCCGGTCACCTCCCCACCGTCGAGGAGGCGTTGGAGCGACTGGCGGACCTGCGGGCGCACGGTCCGTCCCCGCGCGCCTTCACCTTCACCTCCTCCTACACCGTGGCCGAGGCCGCCCCGCACCTGCAGCCCACCGGCACCGCCTGAACCCTCCGCGAGCGACGCACGGGCCGCACCGCCGGGCGGGGTGGGGGGTTGGGGGCCGGGTGGGCCGGGTGCGCGGCCGGGACCCACCCCCGGAACGTGACCGGATATCACCGATGGAGTGGCACTCTAGAGCGCTACTCTGGCACCATGTTGAGCCCCGACACCTACCAGCGCATCCTGACCGCAGCCCTGAGCTGCTTCCTCGAGAACGGAGTGCAGGGCACGACGGTCGAGCAGGTCCGGAAGCGGGCCGAGGTCAGCAACGGAAGCCTCTTCCACCATTTCCGTACCAAGCAGGACCTGGCCGAAGCGGTCTATCTCCAAGGGCTCGAACAGCACCAGGCCGAGCTGCTGGCCGTCCTGACCCCCCAAACCGGTCTGCGGGCCGGTGTCGAGGGTGTCGTACACCGCCACCTGACGTGGGTGGAGGAGAACCCGCAGCTCGCGGCGTTCCTGTCGACCCCGCCCGCCTGGTTCACCCCTCTGGACGCGCCCAGGATCGCGGAAAGCAGCCGAGGATTCTTCCGCGCCGTCACCGAGTGGCTGCGACGGCACGGTTGGGACGAAGCACTCTCCCTGGGTGTCGTCATCGCCGTATGGATCGGGCCGGCCCACGAGTACACGCGTCGATGGCTGCTCACCGGGACCGAACCACCCGGCGGAGCGGCCGGACCACTGTCCCTGGCCGCCTGGAACGCCCTGCACCCCCTGTTGTCGACGCAGGACTCGGAGCACACACGGTGAACGCACACACGGTGAACCGGACCATGACGCGCTACATGCGCGTACTCACCAACACGACCGACATCGTCGACCGCGTGCCGGCGGATCGCTGGAACAGCCCGTCTCCCTGCGAGGGTTGGACCTGCTTGCACGTCCTGGGACACATCATCGACGGTCAGCAGCAGATCGCCTCCCTGCTGTCCGGGCAGGGGCCGCGTGAGCCGAGGTCCGATCCGGCCGGAGCCGTCACAGGCCAACCCGCGAGTGCCTGGGCCGACACCGTCCAGTCGATGCGGCAGCTGTTGAACACCGCGGACCCGAACCGTCGAGTCGCCTCACATCACGGCGAAGTGACCGTTGATCGGGTGCTTGCCACCGCCGTCATCGAGCCGCTCGTCCACACCTGGGACCTCGCGCAAGCCGCGGGCATCGATGTGTCACTGGATGCCGAGGCGGTCGCGGCGACTCTGACGGCGATCGCTCCCATGGCGGACCGGTTCGCGACGACCGGGATGTACGCACCCGCCCTGTCCATCTCCGAAGACGCAACTCCCGAGCGGCGACTGCTCGCACTCCTGGGGCGGAAGGCACCCTGAAACAGGCACAGGCACAGGCACAGCCCCCGACCACGGAGTCGTCGCCGACTACGCTCACGGCATGCAGCGCAGCGATGTCACGCGGGACGACGGCACATGGGTCGGCCTGTCCTTGGAGGTACAGGACCGCCACCGGCCGGAGCTGTCCGTCCTCACCGCCGGGCCGCGGCTGCTGGTCTCCCAACTGTCGCGGCCCGTCCTCCTCGCCGTCGTCGAAGAGCCCCTGCGGGGCGTGGACTTCTGGCGCGCCGACGGCTACCGCTCCTTCGTCCCACCGCTGCGCGCCGACGCGGGGCGTGCCCTGTCGGGCCGCCCGGATGGGTGGGCCCACCGCTTCGCGCGCCACCTCGGCGACTCGCCGGGCAGCCCGTTGCACGACGGGCGATGGTTGCTCTCGTGCGAGAGCCCACTCCAGCGCGGACGCCACGCTGCCACCTCGCACGCCGAGCACTGGAGCTCGATGCTCGTCGAGGGCCATCCGGACGGATACGTCGACTGGTTCTTCCACTCCGTGTCCTGGGAGATCCTGCCGCTGAGGCCCATGCCCGGTCCGGGCGACAGCCGGGTCAAGGCGTACCGCAAGCAGGCCCGTGAGGGGACCCTCCCACCCGTTCTGTTGTGGTGGGTCAGCGGCCTGGACTGTCATCTGATCCTGGACGGCCACGCACGGCTCGCCGCGGCGATCGCCGAGTCCGTCGAGCCCCCACTGCTGCAGTTGCACCGTACGGTGCCGCGCGATGACCTGGCCGCACGCGTCGACGACGCCGTGGGTGCCTACGAGTACGAATTGGCGCGCCACGCCGAGCTCCGCGCCGTCCACGGTCCCACCGTCCCGGACGGCGCCGCCACCGCCGGCCCGCGGCTCGGCCGCCGCCTCCAGGACCTGAAGACCGTGGAACAGCCGACGTGGGCCTGGCCCCTGCCCGGAGGGGAAGGCGAATGGCGTCGCATCGCACGCGAGGTGACCGCCGGCACCGGCCGGCCCCGTACCCGGCCCCGTACCTGAGCCCGTACCGGAGCCCGGGTCGAGCCGGTGCTGCCGAGGGTCGACCGGATGGCGTCGAGGTACCTGCCCCCTTGGGTACGGGACCGGCGTACGGCCGTGATCCCGGTCAGGCGGAGACGCCACCGTCGATGACCAGATCGCTGCCTACCACGGAGGCGGCATCCGACGAGGCCAGGTACAGCACGGCTGCCGCGACCTCCGCCGTGGAGGAGACCCGCCCCAGCGGCGACGAGCCCCTCATCCGCGCGGCACGGTCGGCTTCGGTCTCGCCCGGGAACAGCGACATGGTGGTGTCGGCCGCGCCGGGGCTGACCGAGTTGATGCGGATCCCGTCGGAGATGTGGTCCAGGGCGGCGGCCCGGGTCAGGGCGGAGACGGCCGCCTTGGTGGCGATGTAGCCGGCCACGCCCGGGATGCGTGTGTGCGCGCCGAGGTTGGAGGAGATGTTGACGATCGCGCCGCCGGTCGGCTGGTCGCGCATCTGGGCGACTTCGGCCTGGAGTCCGAGGAGCACACCGGTGACGTTGATGTCGAGCAGGGTGCGCCAGTCCTCCTCGGGGAGGTCGGCTATGGGTGCGCCGCCCCGGAAGACGCCCGCGTTGTTGACGGCGACATCAAGGCTGCCGAATCGTTCGACGGTGCGGCGTACCAAGGCCCTGACGTCATCGGAGCGGGTCACGTCCGCGGTGACCGCGGCTGCCGTACCGCCGGCCTTCTCGATCAGGGCTACCGTCTCGTCGAGCGATACGGCGGTCCGTCCTGCCGCGACCACCGCCGCCCCCTCGGCGGCGAAGGCGAGTGCGATAGCCCGGCCGATGCCGGAACCTGCGCCGGTGACGAGGACGGTCTTGCCGGTGAAGCGTGCGGTCATGGTGATGACTCCTTAGGTGCGTAGCCGCTTACTCGGGTACTCGGCTACTCGGTTGTTTCGGTTACTCGGCTACTCGGTCATTCGGTCATTCGGTACGGGTGTTGAGGAACGCGGCGGCGGCGAAGGCGACTGCCGTCGCGGCGAGTGAGGTGGCGTCGGAGCCGAGGGTGAGCAGGGCTGCGAGGACGACGGTCGGGCCGAGCTCCATGGCGGTGTTCATGACGCCGCCCGCGAGTCCGGTCTCCTGCGGCTCCACCCCGTCCGTCGCGAGGACGGCGGCCCCCGCGAAGGCGCCGGCCACGCCGGCCGGCAACAGGATCAGGCCGGGGAGAAGTCCGTAGGCGTAGGGGGTGTGGGATGCCAGGCCGGTGAGCGCGAGCAGCGCGAGGCCCGTCGCGGCGACCGCGAGTCCGGAGGTGGTGACGGCCGGCGCCCCGTACCTGGCGATGAGCGGGCCGGCGGTTCGGCCCGAGACGAGGAGCGCCACCGCGAAGGGAACGAAGGCGGCGGAGGTCTGCAGGGCGGACCAGCCGCGGTCCTGCTGGAGGTGGAGTGAGAGCAGGACGAACGTGGTCGCGGTCCCGGCGGCGGTCAGGCCGATCGCGGTGAGCGCGAAGGCCCGGCGGCGGTCCCGGAGGAATCCGAGGGGGAGCAGCGGGTCCTGGGCGCGGCGTTCGACGATCAGGAAGCCGATGAGGAGCGCGGCCCCGGTGAGCAGGGGAATCACGACGGATGCCGAACCCCAGGGGTGAGCGTCGGTGAGGACGAGGCCGTAGCCGGCCAGGGTGATCCCGGCGGTGGCGAGCAGCGCGCCCGGCAGATCCAGGGAGCGGCCCGTGCCGGCCCGGGTCGCGGGCAGCAGCCGCGGGGCGAGGACGAGTGCGAGTGCGGCTGCGGCCACCGGGACTGCCAGGGCGGACCGCCAGGACGCGAGCGTCGAGATGACTCCGGAGAGCAGGTTCCCCGCGGTGGCCCCGAGGATCGAGAGCCCGCCCCAGGTGGCCATTGCCCTGCCGTACTCGGCGGGGTGCGGGAAGACCGCACGCAGTACGGCCATGGCGGCGGGTGCGGTGAGCGCGGCGCCGGCCCCCTGCGCGAAGCGGGCTGCGAGCAGGGTCTGAGGTCCCGGGGCCAGTAGCGCCGCAAGGGACGCCGCGGCGAACACGAGCAACCCCGCGCTGAGGGCGCGACGGCCGCCGAAACGGTCGGCGACGCGGCCGCCGAAGAGCAACAGTCCGGAGAAGGTCAGCCCGTAGGCGGCGCTGAGGAGGATCAGGTCGTCCCGGTCGAGCGAGAATTCGCGGCCGATCCGGGGGAGTGGCACGACGAGCGAGGTGAGCGTGAAGATCAGCGACATCTGTACGGCACCGAGCAGCGCGAAGGCGGGGCCGGGTGCGGGGCCGGGCGGGAGGTCGGGTGGGAGGCCGGGCGCGGGGCCGGACGAGGTGGCTGCGGTCGTGGTTTTCGAGCTCTGGGCGCCGAACATTTCTCCCCCTGATATTTGACTGAACGTTCCATAATTTGGCCATGAAGGAACCTCCTCGAAGGAGGTGTTGCTCAGTCCAGCAGCGTCAATGCCTGCTCGGCGGCGTCCCGCACCCGGCCCGGGTCCTGCGACGCCTTGCCGACCACCCGCAGCCCCTGCATCAGGACCAGCAGCATCCGCGCGAGCGCGCGCGGATCGCGGTCCGAGGGCAGCTCGCCCTGCGCTTGGGCCCGCACCAGCGCCGATCGCAGCAGGGTCTCGACGTGGTCCCAGCTCGCCTCGACCCGCCGGGCCGCCGCCGCGTCGTGCGCGCCGAGCTCGGCGGCCGTGTTGGTGACGAAGCACCCTTTCAGGCGCCGGTCGTCGGAATTCGCCTCGGTCGCGAAGCGGCGCACCACCGTACGCACGGAGGGCAGTGCGGGGCCTGGTTGGGACAGTTCGCCCAGCAGGTCGGAGTCGCGGTTCTCGTTGTACCGATCCAGTGACTTCAGGTACAGCTCGCGCTTGTTGCCGAAGGTGGCGTAGATGCTGGCGCGGCCGATGCCCAGGTGCTCGACGAGGTCCGCCATCGAGGTCGCCTCGTAGCCGCGCCGCCAGAACAGCTCCAGAGCTGACTGCAGCGCGGCGTCCGGGTCGAATTCCTTGGTCCTGGCCATGTGGGAACTGTAGGTGATAGTGAAACGATCGGTCAAATATCGACCGATGGCCGAGTCGACGGCCTGCCGTCACGCTTGCTGAGAGGCGTCGCACTCATGGCGATGCTGCCGACCGAACGCGAACAGTCCGGGCGGGTCTCTGGCGCGCCGACCGGGTGAGGCGACCCGGACGACATCGGCCTCGCAGCCCATCGCCGCAGGCCTGGTCCTCGACATGTCGGGCCCTTGCCGGCGTGACGACGACGATGCGGTGCGCCGGCCGCTGGGGTGCAAGCGCCGGCCTGTCCGCTCCAGCTACCCCCAGCCGGTCGAGGCGTCATGCGAACCGACTGGCCGTCGAGGCGGTATGTAACGTTTGCCGGATTCGATGAAAGTGCTGGATCAGGGGCCCCTGCCCACATAGACTCCCAGCTCAGGAAGCCTGCTCCCCGCACGCGCGGGGATGACCCCTGGTACAACGCCAGCATCTGCGGTTGCTCCGGCTGCTCCCCGCACGCGCGGGGATGACCCCGGGTCGGTGTACCTGCTGGGGAAGGACTCGGCCTGCTCCCCGCACGCGTGGGGATGGCCCTTCCTGGTCGTCGTCCGACGTCCGGAGCGTGGTCTGCTCCCCGCACGCGCGGGGATGACTCCACCCCCCTCGTGCCGGCCGAGACCCGGGACGACTGCTCCCCGCACACGCGGGGATGACCCCCACCAGTGGGACTCCGCAGGTGGGGTGTCGCGCTGCTCCCCGCACACGCGGGGATGAACCCGTGGGTCCCCGGGTCCCCGGGGCCCCGCACACGTGGGGATGAACCCAACGACGTGCCGTACGACCGGACCAAGCGCGGGCTGCTCCCCGCACGCGCGGGGATGAGCCGTTCGGGGTCTGCCTCGCCCCCTGACTTGCGGCTGTTCCCGGCGATCCCAGCCGCTTGTGTCGTCGCTGCGGCGGCGGCCTGCTTTCCGCGTAGGGCAGGGGGTCGGCCTCGTCGTCGGGTCCATGTCGGGGGTGGGGGCGGCGACTCGGTCCCTGTGTCGGGGCGTGTGCGGTGGTCCGGGCCGCTCGTCGTCGGTGGGGCCGCCTCGTCCGGGGAGCTCGGGGTGTGGACGCGTTGCGTCGCCCGCCCGAGGTGGTGTGTCGGGTGGGCAGCAGGAGCATCAGGCCCACATGGTCAGCAGGCCTCCGCCGATCACGTGAAGGAGTGTTGCGGCTGAGGCGGCGACGGCATCGGTGCCACGCGCGGCTGCGGTGTGCTCGTGGGGCAGGACGACCTCGGTGGCGACGGCTCCCAGTTCGATGCCGAGGTGGGAGGCGGTGTTGAACAGGTCGGAGGTCGATCCGGTGTGCGCGCCGTCGATGCGGCTCAGGGTGAGGCCGGTCAGCGGAGCTCCGGTCTTGCCCGGTCCGACACCCAGTGCCAGGACCGTGGGGCCATGGCGCTCATCGACAGGGTGGCGTCGTACATGGAGATCGGCGGGTGGAACGTGGTCGGGGTCGGTCGGCGCGGACCGGCCGTGGCCAGGCATTGGACCGGGCCTGCCCCGGGCCTGCCCCGGGAATGACCCGGCCCGGCTCCGGGCCGGTGCGTCGTTGTCGTTGCTGTGGACGGGCGTGCGGTGTCGGGAGCAGCCGGGCGATGTTCAACAGGGCGCGAACGCTTCCCATTTGGTCGGCCACTGGTGGAAACACTCCAAGTCCGGCGCATGATCGTTGTTGCCGTCGGGGGCCGCCTGCCTCGGGGAAGCTGTCGCAGACTTGCAGGGCGCGGTCGGCCGGGTTGGTCGCCGCGTCCGTGACCCGGCCGACCCAAGGACTGTCATCGTGACCGATCGCGTTCTCACTCCCCGAAACCGGGGCTTCCTCTTCCTCGACTCCCACCCCGTGGGCTGCCGGCAGTTGGTGGCAGACATGTGGCAGGCGTGCCCCGCCCCCGCCCCCACCCCCTCCGGCGTCCCGGAGGGCGACGGGCCGGTCGCCCTGGTCATCGGCTCCTCCGCCGGATACGGTCTCGCGGCCACGCTCGCCGGACTCAAGCGCGCCGGCATCCGCGGTATCGCGGTGTCCTTCGAAAAGGCCCCCACCGTACGGCGTACCGCGACGGCCGGCTGGTACCGCACCGCCGCCACCGCCGACATCGCCCGTGCCGCCGGGCGGGACCTGGTCTTCCTCAACGGTGACGCGTTCTCCGACTCGATGAAGGACCAGGTCGCCGACCTCATCGAGCAGCGCTTCGGCGGTCGTCTCGACTACCTGATCTACTCGGTGGCCGCGCCCCGTCGCACCGACCCCGATACCGGTGCCACGTACGCCTCGGTCCTCAAGCCGATCGGCCGGGCCAACCGCACCAAGACCCTTGCCTTCGACGACGAGGGCGTTCCCGAGGTCCGCGAGGTGGAGACCGCGCCCGCCGAGGGCGACGACGTGCGGCAGACCGTGGCCGTGATGGGTGGCGCGGATTGGGAGCGCTGGATCGACCACCTGGCCGGGCGAGGGCTGCTGGCCGACGGGTTCGCCACCGCCGCGCTGTCCTACATCGGGTCCTCACTGACGGCCGCCCTCTACCGACAGGGCACGATCGGCGCGGCCAAGGCGGACTTGGAGGCCACCGCCCGCAACCTGAACGAGCGGCTCGACAAGACGGTGGGCGGGCGGGCCGTGACCTCCGTCAACGGCGCCGCTGTCACCCAGTCCTCCACCGCGATCCCCGGCATCGCCCTCTACACCGGCCTCCTGCGGGGCGTGCTCGGAGACGACCTCGTCCCGCCGATCCAGCAACTCGCCGTCCTGTGGGACCAACTCACCGGCGTCGCCCCGCTCGCCCTGGACGACGAGGGCAGGATCCGCCTGGACACCTTCGAACTGACCGACGAAGTCCAGGCGGCCGTTGCCGAACGCTGGGAGGGCGCCACCACCGCCACCATCGCGGACCTGGCCGACCTCGACTGGTTCCGCGCCGAGGTACGACGCCTCTACGGATTCTCCGTGCCCGGCGTCGACTACACCGCCCCGGTCGCCACCGACATCCCCTGGCCCGACCACGCTTCCTGACACCCGTCCGGAAGTGGTGTTGTGGCGGTTCGGCGGACTTCCGATACCCGGGCCGCGCCCCGGTCGGGCCGGCCCGCACACCCACGTCCCGGGCGGGACGTCACGGACCTGGCCCTGTGAGCGGCCCGCCACAGGTCACGGTACGCGGCACGGTTACAGTGCGGTGCGCATAACCGATCCACTCGTAGCCGGGGGGCTTCCCACATGACGTTCGACCGTCGCGCCGCCGTTCTGGTTGCCGTACTCGCCGGCTGTCTCGTGCTCCCCGCCTGCTCAGGGCCGCCCACCGTCGTGGCAGCCAAGCCCTCACGGGTGGGAACCCCGGCCGCCGGTACGGCCCCCGCTGCGTCCTCGGCCGAGTCGACGGGCCCGGCGCCCTCGCCTTCCGTCGAGTTGCCCACGCCGGATGCCGTCGGAGGGGTACCGGACACCGCGCGCCTGCTGCAGCTTGTCCTGCAGCGGGGTGAGGCCGTGGGGGTCCCGGGCCCTGACGAAGTCCGGGAGGCGCACCCGAGCGAACTGCGGCCCATGACCCCGGAGGAACGGGCGAACCCCTGCACCACCATGTGGGCCCTGCTCCGGCAGAAAGGCGCCCGGGCCGCCATCACCCAGATGTTCACCGCGGACGCGCCCGGCGACCCCGTGCACTTCCTCGCCTCATACTCGGGAACGGGTGCCGAGACCACCTTCGCGCAACTGCGTACCGCCCTCGCGGCCTGCCCCCGGCAGAACGACGAGGGCCGGGAGGTGACCGTACGGTACGAGGATCTGGACGGAGCGGAGTTCCCCGAGGACACCGTCCGGATCCGGATGACCTTCCGTGACGAAGGTGCCCAGGCACCCTCCGAGGTCATGGAGCGCATCGTGACACGGGTCGGCGCCTGCATCTCCGACCTGGTGGGGATGGGGCCGGAGCCGCACACTCCGGTCTCCGAACAGGCCGTTCTCCGACAGATCCAGCGACTTCGGGCCGCGCAGGGACTGTGAGTGACCCACGACGTCGCTGCCCCGGTCGAGACGGGGCACGCCGGGCCCAACCACGAGGGCGACGGACACCGGCGCCCGAACGGGTCCTGCCGGTTCACCGGGTGGGGCACGGGCCGGGTCGGCTCCGTCACCCCGGACGGGAAGATCACCGAACACCCGCTCACCGCCCCCGACCGCGAACCCAACGGACTCGCTTTCGCCCGGACGGAACCCTGTACGCGGGCGGCCGAGGAACGCGGCCGCGTCTCCCGATGGAAGGTCCGTCACGCGACCTGAGGGCCCCGAACCGCCCAACGCCCGTCGCCTCTGCCTCCGTTGGAGACCAGGAGGAGGTGATCCCGCGGCTCCCCTATCCCCGGACGAGCGCCAGGATCCAAGCCACCGGGAGGGCGAGGACGCCGAGGGCGATGGCGCCGACCAGGGAGGCGAGCCAGACGAAGACGTAGCCGTCGCCGCCGCGGAGGCGTCCCCGGCGGGCGGAGGTGAGGAGCCAATGGCCGGGCAGACCGAGGGTGACCGCGGTCCAGATGGCGAAGGTCACGTGTTCGGCGGCCGAGAGCGGGGAGGGCTCGAAGGCGGCGCCACCGACGAGTCGGACGTTCCGCCGGGTACCCGGGAGGTATTCGTCGGCGGGGGAGTGGAGCTGCGTGCTCCGCTCTGCGGACCCGCCACTGGACGAGGGTACGGAGGACGGCGTGTAGGTTCCCCCGCATCGGGTGTCGGTCTGCTCCAGCCCGCCGTAGCAGCCGGTGACCACGAAGGTGCCGGTCGGCCCGGCGACGCCCGTCAGCGCGCCGAGTCGGGCGCCGAACAAGAGCCAGACCATGGCCGTGCTCCCCACGAGCCACAGCACGGCGAGTCCGCCGACCCCGCGCCACCACCAAATTCGCCCCGTCCGTCCCACGCGACGCCCCCCGGCCCGTCGGTCATCCGCCCGAGAAGGGGGTACCCGGCAACTGCTCCACGGAACCGTACGTACCCACGCATCGCGCAGGTCCGGCGGTTCCCCGGGCGTCGCGACGCTGCCGGCCGGCCGAAGACGTTGCCGTCGCGGCCACGCCCGTGGTGTTGGTGCGCACCGGCCCCCGTCGCATCGGCCGCGCTCACGACGGGGGCATGGCTCGGGGGCCGTGGGGTCAAGGCTTGATGACGGCGGTCCATCCGAGGGTGCAGGTGAGGGCGGGGGCGGTGCAGGAGGTTTCGTAGATGTCGCCCGCGGTGGTGAGGACCTTCACGTAGACGCGCTCGCCGGCCAGCTTCACGCCGACGCTGCACGTGTTGCGCGGGTACCCGGGGGTGACGGGGAGGGTCAGGTCGCGCCAGGTGTAGGCGCCGGTGAGGGTGGGGCGGTAGCCGACGAAGGTCTTGCCGCGGGTGAGGGCGGCGCTGTACTCGCTGCCTGCGGTGGCGCCCGCCACGACGGCGATGTCGACGCACGGCCCGGCAGGTCCGGCGGGACCGGCCGGCCCGCGGTCGCCCTTGGGCCCCTTGGGCCCCTTGGGGCCTTGGGGCCCCTTGGCGCCCTGGGGCCCGCGCGGGCCGTCGGAGGGTGCGTGCACGGAGTCCGTGCCGGGGGCGGCGACCGCGGCAGGAGCCGCGATCGTGGCCAGGCCGAGGGCGAGGGGTACGGCGAGAACGGCCACCGGCCGCAAGCGTCGCATGATCATGGGTACCGCGTTCATCCGTAGCTCCTGTGGTCTGCGTGCTGAACCAGCGGGAGCCTCGGACACTCGCGCCGCCGACAGCGCACGACGGGCTGATTGTCGGACAAATATCAGCAGGTTGGAGCAACCGATTCGGCTGAACGGTACTGCCGGCCGGACAGGCCGCGCCGGCGCGGCCCCGGGCCCGCCCCCCCCCCCCCCCCCCCCCCCGCCCGCCCCCCGGCCCGGGGGGGGGCGGGGGGGGGGGGGGGGGGCGCGG